>DASYAQ010000282.1:0-6933 GCA_036501225.1 Caulobacteraceae bacterium
TCCAGCCTGACCGCGACCCGGCTCGCCGCCCAGCAGGGCCTGCAAGGCCCCGGCGAGAGCCTGAGCGGCCAGCTGCCGCCGGCCAGCCGCATGCGCCTGGCCAAGGTGGCGCAAGGCTGTGGCGTCAGCGTCGAGGGGCTGGATCATCTGCGCCCCTGGCTGGCCGAGATCACCCTGTCGCTGGCGGTCTATCGCCAGGCCGGCGCGGTCGAGGAGCAGGGCGTCGAGCGCCGGATCACCGGGCTTGTGCCGCCCTCGGTGCCCCGCCGCTCGTTCGAGACCGCCGAGCAACAGATCGGATTTCTCTCCAAGGCGCCGCTGCCGGACCAGATCGCCTCGCTGGAAGAGACCCTTGGCGAACTCGACGAGGGTCCGGCCAGCTACGAGCGGGTGGTCACGGTCTGGATGGCCGGGGACGCGCCCGGCCTGGTCCACGAGGCGCTGGACCCGATAATCAAGTCGTCGCCGGGCGTCTACCGCTCGCTGGTCGTCGCCCGCAACCACCGCTGGGTGGATCAGATCCTGACCCGGCTGCAGGGCACGGGCGAGGCGGTGATGGTGGTCGGGGTCGGCCATCTGGTCGGGCGCGACAGCGTGCCGGCCCTCTTGCGCGCCCACGGTGTTTTGGTCGATGGACCCTGACGCGTTCAAGCCAGCTGGAGCGGCCATGACCTACGAGACCCTGATCGTCGAAACCGATGGAGCGGTGCGGCTCATTCGACTGAACCGGCCCCAGGCGCTGAACGCCCTGAACGACCAGGTCGCCAACGAGCTGACGGCGGCGCTGGTCGCGGCTGAAGCGGACTCGGGCGTGCGCGCCATCGTCATCACCGGCTCGGACCGCGCCTTCGCCGCCGGCGCGGACATCAGGGAAATGGCCGCGAAATCCTATGCCGAGGTCTATGGCGAGGACTTCATCACCCGCAACTGGGAGCAGGTGGCGCGCTGCCGCAAGCCGGTGATCGCGGCGGTGGCCGGCTACGCGCTTGGCGGCGGCTGCGAACTGGCCATGATGTGCGACTTCGTCATCGCCGCCGAGAACGCCCGTTTCGGCCAGCCGGAGATCACGCTCGGCGTCTCGCCGGGCGCCGGCGGCACTCAGCGCCTGCCGCGCTTCGTCGGCAAGGCCAAGGCCATGGACATGGTGCTGACCGGCCGGATGATGGATGCGGCGGAAGCCGAGCGCGCCGGGCTGGTCAGCCGCGTGGTGCCGCTCGACAAGCTGATGGACGAGGCCATGGCGGCGGCGCAGACCATAGCGGCCCTGTCGCCGAACGCGGTGATGCTGACCAAGGAGATGGTCAACGCCGCCTTCGAGACGCCGCTGGCGCAGGGGATCAAGCTGGAACGACGGCTCTTCCACTCGCTGTTCGCCTTCGAAGACCAGAAGGAGGGGATGGCCGCCTTCCTCGAGAAGCGGAAACCGGCCTTCAAGGGCGCCTGAAGCCACGGCGTCGATTGACCCTGGAACGGCGTTCGCCTATATGCGCGCACTCCTGAAATTCCCGGACGGCGAGCCAGGCTCGGCCGCCCCGCCATCGAGGCTCCATACGGCATGGCCAATACGCCCGGCGCGAAGAAATCGATCCGCAAGATCGCGCGCAGAACCGAAGTCAACAAGGCGCGTCGCTCGCGCGTGCGGACCTATCTCCGCAAGTTCGAGGAAGCCGTCTCCAGCGGCGACGCCGTCGCGGCCGGCAAGGCCTTCATCGAAGCCCAGTCGGAATTGATGCGGGCGGTCGGCAAGGGCGTGGTGCACAAGAACACCGGTGCGCGCAAAGTGTCGCGGCTGGCGGCGCGGCTGAAGTCTCTCGCGGTCGCCTAAGCGGCCTTCGGCGCATTAAATACCTGTATCTTCGAGGCTTATCCTTGGATCTCAGGTGACGGCCTAGAAACCACCCTGGCTTGTGCGCTGCGACATAATGTTCAGTGAACAGACTCCTCTTTTTCACTTTCCCTTGCCCTGTGAGAGGCTTTCGGGAGTCAAGAAAAAGATTCTCGGCAACGGCGAATTATCCCCGTTGACCGGCGCCGGCCGAGGGCTAGGTTGGGCGCTTACCACGTTTCATTCCTGTACGGACGATTGCGTAGCCGGGGGCCAGAGGGCGACCCCCGAATGAGACTGTGCGCATAGAATTTGGGCGCCGCACGCCACGGGGGGCGGGCGGATTTTCAAGCGGAATAGAGACCGGTTCGGGGGTCGGCCACGATGACGATGCGCTATGGGGGATTGGCGGGCCAGGCGATCGGCGCAAGCGCGCCGGGCGAGGTTTGGGCCCACGCGGCAGCCGCGCTCAGGGGTGAGCTTGGCGACGACACCTACGGCTCCTGGCTGGGCCAGGCGGCGCTGCGCGAGGGCCGCGACGGCGGCCTGGCGCTGGTGACGCCGACGGCGACGGCCCGCGACTGGGTAAGCCGCAATGCGTGGCGGCGGATCAGCGAGCTGTGGGCCAAGAGCGATCCGCTGCACCGGCCGCTCGGTCTCAAGTCCAGGGCCGAGTTCGAGGCCGCCGCCGGCGACATCGCGAGCGCGTCGGCGCCGATCGAACGGCCCACGCCCACGCCCAAGGCCGAGACCGTGGCGCGGGCCGACGCCCGTCAGCCGCGCGGGACCTGCCTGCAGGACCGCTTCACCTTCGAGACCTTCGTCCAGGGTCCGGCCAACGACTTCGCCTACGACACCGCCAGACGGGTGGCGACCTGGAGCGCCCCGCACTTCAACCCGGTGATCTTCCACGGGCCGTTCGGCTTCGGCAAAACCCATCTGATGAACGCCATCGCCTGGGAGGCGGGCCGCAACGCGCCGGACAAGAAGGTCATCTACCTGACCGCCGAACGCTTTCTCTCCGGCTTTGTCCGGGCGCTGATGGACAAGACCGGGCCGGCCTTCAAGGAGGAACTCCGCGCCGCCGACCTTCTGCTCATCGACGACGTGCATTTTGTCGCGGGAAAACAATCCAGTCAGGAAGAACTCTTTCACACCCTGGCCGCCCTGACCCAGGACGGCCGCCGGGTGGTGCTGACCTGCGACCGCGCCCCGACCGAACTGGCCGAGATGGACCCCCGACTGCGCTCGCACCTGCAGGCGGGCCTGGTCTGCGGCATCGAGCCGGCCGACCGCACGCTGCGCCTGGGCATCCTGGAGCGCAAGCTGGACCTCTTGGCCCGGCAGCAGGGCCTGGGCGCCCTGGCCGCCCGCGCCGAGGTGCTGGAATTCCTCGCTGATCGATTCACCGACAGCGTTCGCGAACTGGAGGGCGCCTTGAACACCCTGGTGGCGAGAGCCGGCGCCGGCGTCGGCGGGCTCAGTCTCGACGAAGCCCAGACCATCCTTCGCCCACACCTGCGCAGCGGCGAGAAGCGGATCACCGTCGACGAGATCCAGAAGGCCACCGCCGAGCACTACGGCATGCGCCAGGTCGACCTGATCTCCGAGCGGCGTAATCGCGCCATCGCGCGGCCGCGGCAGGCGGCGATGTGGCTGGCCAAGCACCTCACCACCCGTTCGCTGCCGGACATCGGCCGCCGTTTCGGCGGACGCGATCACACCACCGTGCTGCACGCGGTTCGCCGTATCGAAGCGCTCAAGGTCGACGACGCTCAACTGGCCCGCGATCTCGAGGTTCTGACCCGCAAATTGCGGGGCTGAGGCCCCTTCCCCAGCCGTGGTTTTCCGCTAATCTCCGCAACCCCTCGAAGGCGGACCGCACGGGGGGCATGGGGGCCACAGCGGTCGGGATTCGGACGTCCAGATGCAGCTTTCGATCGAACGCGCGGCTTTGCTCAAGGCCTTGGGACACGTGCAGAACGTGGTCGAGCGGCGCAATACGATCCCCATCCTGTCCAATGTGCTGCTGAGCGCCGAGGCCGACGCCATGGCGCTGTCGGCCACCGACCTGGACATGGAGATCATCGACGAGACGCCCGGGCGCGTCGAAGGCGCCGGCCAGATCACCGCGCCGGCCCACACCCTCTATGAGATCGTCCGCAAGTTGCCGGAGGGTTCCGAGGTCGAGCTGCGCTATTCCGGCGATGACCCGCGGCTGCAGGTCGTTGCCGGCCGCTCCAAGTTCAACCTGCCGGTGCTGCCGGCCGGCGACTTCCCGGTCATGTCGTCGGACGGGCTCGGCAACCGTTTCGTGATCGCCACCAAGGATCTGATCCGGCTGATCGACACCACCCGCTTCGCCATCTCCACCGAGGAGACCCGCTACTATCTGAACGGCCTCTATCTGCACACCGTCGTCGAGGGCGGCGCAGCCAAGCTGCGCGCCGTGGCCACGGACGGCCGCAGGCTGGCGCTGGCCGAGATGCCGGCGCCCGAGGGCGCGGCCGGCGCGCCGGGCGTGATCGTGCCGCGCAAGACGGTCGCCGAGGCGAGGCGCCTGCTGGAAGACGCCGGCGAAAGCGTCGAGGTGCAGATCTCCGCCCAGAAGGTGCGTTTCGATTTCGGCCGCGCCGTCCTGACCTCGAAGGTGATCGACGGCGCCTTTCCCGACTATGTCCGCGTCATCCCGCAGGGCAACAGCCGCATCCTGATCGTCGACAACGGCATGTTCGCGCGCGCCGTCGACCGGGTGGCGACCATCTCGGAAGAAAAGAGCCGCTCGGTGAAGGTGGCGGTCGAGCGCGGCAAGCTGGTGCTCACCGTGCGCAACATGGAGGCCGGCCAGGCCGTCGAGGAGGTCGAGGCCGACTTTGAGGGCGAGCCGTTCGAGGTCGGGTTCAACGCCCGCTACCTGCTCGACGTGGCCGACCAGATCCAGGGCGAGACGGCCGAGTTCCGCTTCGCCGAGCCCCACGACCCGACCCTGGTGCTCGATCCGGCCGATCCGGACGTCCAGTACGTGCTGATGCCGCTGAGGGTTTAGCGCGCCGGCGGTCAGGAACAGCGGGCCATGCCGCGCACCGCCCTTCGCCGCCTGACCCTGACCGACTTCCGCTCCTATGACCGCGCGGCGCTTACGCTCGACGGGCGGTCGGTCTTCCTGTTCGGGCCGAACGGCGCCGGCAAGACCAATCTTCTCGAGGCGATCAGCTTCCTGATCCCCGGCCGCGGCCTGCGCAACGCCGCCCTGGCGGAGGTCGGCCGCCGCGAGCCCGCCGAGGCGCAAGGGCGCGCCTGGGCGGTGGCGGCTGAGTTCGAGGGCGCCGACGGCCGCGTCCAGCTCGGCACGGGCCTGGAGGCGCCCGGCGCCGCGCGGCGCAGCGTGCGGATCGAGGGCGAACCCGCGCAGCCCGGCCGGCTGGCCGAACTGGTGCGCCTGGTCTGGCTGACGCCGCGCGAGGACCGGCTCTTCCTCGAGGCCGCCAGCGAGCGGCGGCGCTTTTTCGATCGGCTGGTCTATGCCGGCGAGCCCGGCCACGCGGTGCAGGTCGCGGCTTACGAGCGCGCCATGCGCGAGCGCATGCGGCTGCTGGCCGAGGCCCCGGCCGACCCGGCCTGGCTGAATGCGCTGGAGTCCAGGCTGGCCAAGGCCGGGGCGGCCATGGCCATGGCGCGGGCCCGCACGCTGGAGGGGCTCGCCGCCGAGATCGCCGCCCGGGGCGAGCGGGCCTTTCCGCAGGCCTCACTGGCGCTTTCCGGCGACTGGGAGGCATTGGCCGGCCAAGGGGCGTCGGCCGAGGAGATCGAAGCCCGATTGGCTCGGGCCCTGGCCGCGGCGCGGCCGCGCGACGCCGCCGCCGGGCGGGCGCTGACCGGCCCGCACCGCGGCGATCTGGTGGTCGGCTATGTGCAAAAGGGCCGGGTGGCGGCCGAATCCTCCACAGGCGAGCAAAAAGCGCTGATTCTGAACCTGATTCTGGCCCAGGCTTCGCGACTTTCCCGTGCGGAATCGCAACCGAATCCTATATTGTTGCTGGACGAGGTCGCCGCGCACCTGGACTCCTTCCGCCGCGCGGCGCTCTTCGATGAAATCGAGGCGCTAGGCTTGCAAGCCTTCCTGACCGGGACCGACGCCGCCCTGTTCGCCGCCCTCACCGGCCGCGCACAAGGGTTCAGCATCGACGCCGGGCGCCTCACCGCATTGGACGAATGATGAGCGACGAACCCCAAGACGAGCCGGCGGCCCTGAACGGCGACGACTACGGCGCCGATTCCATCAAGGTGCTGAAGGGCCTGGACGCGGTGCGCAAACGGCCGGGCATGTATATCGGCGACACCGACGACGGCTCCGGCCTGCACCACATGGTCACCGAGGTGGTCGACAACTCGATCGACGAGGCCCTGGGCGGCTACGCCAGCCTGGTGCAGGTGACGCTGAACGCCGACGGTTCGGTCACGGTGATCGACGACGGGCGCGGCATTCCCACCGACATGCATGAGGAGGGGGTCTCGGCGGCCGAGGTCATCATGACCCAACTGCACGCCGGCGGTAAGTTCGACCAGAACTCCTACAAGGTCTCGGGCGGCCTGCACGGCGTCGGCGTCTCGGTGGTCAACGCCCTTTCCGACTATCTGCTGCTCAAGATCTACCGTGGCGGCAAGGCCTATGAGATGCGCTTCGAGCGCGGCGACGCGGTCTCGCCGCTGGTGATCACCGGCGACGCGCCCCGGCGCGAGAACGGCGAGTTCCTCACCGGGACCGAGGTCACCTTCCTGCCGTCCCTGACCACCTTCGCCTACATCGATTTCGACCGGAAGACGCTCGAGCACCGCCTGCGTGAACTGGCCTTCCTGAACTCCGGCGTCTCGATCGTGTTCAAGGACCTGCGCGACGCCGAGCCGTTCGAGGAAATCCTGCACTATGACGGCGGCGTCGAGGCCTTCGTGCGCTATCTGGACAAGGCCAAGACCTCGCTGATCCCGACGCCGATCGTGGTGCGCGGACAGCGTGAGAAGGTCGAGATCGACATGGCCATGTGGTGGAACGACGGCTACCACGAGACCATGCTGTGCTTCACCAACAACATCCCGCAGCGGGATGGGGG
>DASYAQ010000283.1:0-11076 GCA_036501225.1 Caulobacteraceae bacterium
GCTGGTCAGCGCCCTCATCACCCACGCCGCCAATCGCGGCATGATCGCCGACATGGTCTATGAGGCGAAGGTCCGGTTGGGCTTTCCCATGAGCGCCGGCGAAAAGGTGATCCGCGCCGGCGTGCTCGACCAGCTGGAGACAGTGCTGCACCAGCTGGACAACCGCCCGATCGCCCTTTCGATGCGCTGACTCGGCGTCTCCTCGGCCACCGCTTGCATAGCGGGTTTCCAATCGCCACTTATGTCGGGTTCGCCCAAGTTCGAGGGAGCGCCTGACTGAGGGTTCTCGAGGCCTTACGGCGGACGAAGTCGCTTCGTTCGAGGGCTTCGCCGATGAACCGTACGATCCTGTTCGACAGTCCGTTCCTGCTCGGTTTCGAGCACACGCGCTCTCTGATCGAACGTGCGGCCAAGGCCGCGGCCGAGAGCTATCCGCCCTACAATGTGGAGGACGCCGGAGACGGCCGGCTCCGCATCAGCCTGGCGGTGGCGGGCTTTTCACCCGACCAGCTGCATGTGGTGGTTGAGGACAACCAGCTCACGGTGGCCGGGCGCAAGGACGGCGAGACGAAAGACGCAGACGATCGCGCCTTTCTGCATCGCGGCATCGCGGCGCGCGGCTTCTTGCGAACCTTCGTCCTCGCCGACGGTCTCGAGGTCAGCGATGCGGTGCTGGAGCACGGTTTGCTCCACATCGATCTCGTGCAGCCCGAGCCAGCAAAGCGGACGAAACGGATACCGATAAGGACGGCTGGCTGAACTTGCAGCCGTTCAAAGCGTTGAGTTTTTGTAAAGGAGGCGGTCATGACGACGCCTGAATTCTCCACTGAAGCTTTCGCCGCCCTTGGCGCGCCCGATCTGGTCTATGTCCGGCCGATCAAGGCCCGCGATATTCTCGCCTCGACTCCGATCGAAGAGGCCAGAAGCTTCCCCATCGACCCCGATCAGATTCTCTATGCGGTCCACCGCGCCGACGGTGCGCGCCTGGCCGTGATGGGCGACCGCGAATCCGCCGTCGCCGCCGCCCTGGCCAACGATCTGGCCCCGGTGTCGGTGCACTAAAACACGCCGCTGGACAACTGGCTGGCCTCACTTTTCGAGACACCCCTTTTGCGTCAGCCAGTCGAGGCAGACGGCGGCCGCGGCGTCCCAGCCGGGTTCGGCGACCAGCCAGTGGCTCATATCCTTCAAGAGGTGGAACTCACCGCCCAGGCGCTCGGCCACCTGGATCACCGTGGCCGGCGGATGGATGTGGTCGCGGTCGCCGCAGAGGGCCAGCACCGGGGCGGTGATGGCCGAGGGGGGGACCGAGGTGGTGGTCATCGGGTCCAGCCACCAGTTCAGCGTCTCCCAGAGCGCCCGGCCGCTCTCCGGAACCATGCGCTCGAAGATGGCGTGGCGCTCGGGGCTTGGCAGCCGGTCGAGGCTATAGCCCTTGGCCGAGCCGTAGTCGGGATCGATCGCCTGCAGCCAGAAGGCGCCCAGCGCATAGAGGCTCATGGCCGAGATCGCCTCGCCCATGCTGCCGCCGGCCACGCCCCAGGGTGGCGAGGGCGCCAGCAGCACCAGCGACCGCACCGGCGTCCTGGCCGCCGCCATCTGCGCCACCAGCCCGCCCAGCGAATGGCCGACCAGGATGGGCGGCTCGGCCTGTGCGGCGATCAGCCTGGCCAGGTCGCCCGCATAGTCGCTCATCGACAGGCCGGCGGTCGCGCCGCGCGAACTGCCGGGCGCATGGCCGCGCATGTCGGGGGCGAGGCAGGCGCAACCGCGCGCCTCGAACGGCTGGCGAAAACGCTCGAACGCCCAGCCGCCGCAAAAGGCGCCGTGCGCGAAGATGACCGGGGGCTGGGCCAATGGACTCAGCTGAACTTTGTGAAGGCGCGCACCACATGTTCATAGGCGCTGCGCTTGAACGGGACCACCAGATCCGGCGCCTCGGCGAGCCTGCCCCAGCGCCAGGCGTCGAATTCAGCAAACTCGTGGCCGTCCAGGTCGATTTCGCTCTCGTCGCCCTCGAAGCGCAGGGCGAACCAGATCTGTTTTTGTCCGATCCAACCCTTCTTGTTCGGCGCGACGTCGGCTGGAAAATCGTAAGCCACCCATTCCTCGGTGCGGCCGAGCAGGCTGGTCGAGCGGACGCCGGTCTCCTCGCGCAGTTCGCGCCGGGCGGCGTCCTCGAGATCCTCGCCCTGGTCGACGCCGCCTTGCGGAAACTGCCAGTTGTGCGGCGGGACGGCGTTGCTGCGGCGGCCGTACCAGACGCGGCCGTCGGCGTGGAACAGGACGATGCCGACATTGGGACGATGGAGAGACAGGTCCGCCAGCGGACCTACCTGCGGGCCATGACCGCCGAGGCCGGCGCGAGCTGATAACCGCGCGCGCCGAGGCCCGCCGCCCAGCGGCCGACCTCGTCCAGGGTGATCGGATAGGCGAAGCCCGAGCCCAGGGCCTGGCCGTGCTGCAAGGCCGCGGCCTCCAGCGCCGCCAGCTGCTTGTCGATGGCGTCGCCGGCCAGCTGGTCGTCGACCACCAGGTCGGCCGAGGCGCGCGGGATGCCGCCGCCGCGCCGGGCGGCCGAGCCGTCGTCGACAAAGGCCAGGCCGCGCTGGCGCAGATCGCCCGAGAAGGTGGCCATGGCCGGATCGGAGGTCACGAACTTGGAGCCCAGATAGTTGGTCACGCCGAAATAGCCGGTGGCGCGCGACAACAACCAGTCCAGATGCTGGATGGTTTCAGCCGGCTTCGACGTGGTCAGCAGGGTGTAGGGGCCGGGATCGTTGTTCGGATAGTCCACCGGCTCCATCGGCGCTTCCAGGAGCACCTCATGGCCGTTGGCGCGGGCCAGGTCGATCCAGGCCTGCAAGCCGTCGGCATAAGGAACGAAGGACAGGGTCACCTCCGGCGGCAGCTGCTCGATCGCCTGGCGGGTGGACTTGGCGTTCAGGCCCAGGCCGCCGATGACCAGGGCCACCTTGGGCTTGCCGTTGGACTGGAAGGGCCGGGCATAGGCCTGGGAGGGATTGCGCCCGTCGCTGGAGATGATCGGCAGAAAGCTGCCGCCGGGCCCCGGCGCGGTCAGGCCGGCGAGCGGGGCGGGGGGCAGCGGCGGATGGTCGCCCGCGCCGGCGCCGGCGTCGGCCGGGCCGCCAGGAAAGCTGATGATCGCCTGGCCCTGCATCGGCGCCTGATCGGGGTCGGATGGGGCGTTGGCGTAGAGCTGCAGGCTGTCGGTGGTGACGGGCGCGGGGCCGCCCTGGTCGGGCGCCAGGGCCTCGCGCCAGCCGGGCGGCGGCGGGGCGGCGCCTGGCGCGGACAGCGCGATGCGGACGGAGGGCGCGCCGGCGTGCGGATCGGCCGCGGCCAGGAGCGCGGTCGCCGCCGCCAGAGTGAAGAGGGCTGCCGCGCCGCCGACGGCGATCATCGGATTGCGCATCACCGCGCCGGTGACCGCGCCCAGGCCGGGCGCGCCCTTCGCGGCCGGCTGAGCGGCGGGAGATGGCGGTCTCTTCGCGAACATGAACCCTGAAACCCGAGCGCGGGCGTGCGCGGAGAAACCCGCCCGACGCCCATCCCGCAAGGTCGATGGGTATGGTTAAGAAACCGAGAATACCGCCCGGTTTTACGGGTGTGCGGAGTCCGCCTTGGGCGTGGCCTCGTCGCTCGGCGGGTCGCTGGGCTTGACGCCGTCGGGCGGGATGACGCCGGCGGGTCCGTGCGGCGGCAAGAGCGCGGCCAGCTTGGGCTTGGGCGTCGGCAGTTTGGGCGTGGCGGCGACCGAGCCGTACTTCAGCACGTCCAGCGCCCGTTGCAGCTGGAAGTCCTTCTTGGCGTCGAAATTCGCCGGCGGCGCCTCGGCCGGGGTGTGCGCCAGGCGCCGCACCTTGCCTTCGTCGGCGTTCAGCGCGTTGGAGAAGCTGGCCTCGGAGAATTCGAAGGCGTCGTTGGCCACCTGCTGGGCCTGTTCGGCGGTGGCCGCCACCTCCAGGTCCGGCTCGATGCCGGTCTTCTGGATCGAGCGCCCGGACGGGGTGTAGTAGCGCGCCGTGGTCAGTTTCAGCGCCCCGTCCTCGCCGTTGTGCAGCGGGATGACGGTCTGCACCGAACCCTTGCCGAAGCTGGTCAGCCCGACGATCGCGGCCCGGTGACGATCCTGAAGCGCGCCGGAAACGATCTCGGCGGCCGAGGCGGTGCCGGAATTGATCAGCACCACCATCGGCGCGCCGTGCAGCATGTCGCCGTCGGAGCGGGCGTTGTAGCGCTCGATATCCTTCGGGTTGCGGCCGCGCTGGGAAACCACCTCGCCGCCGTCGAGGAAGAGGCTGGAGATCGAGACCGCCTGGTCGAGCAGGCCGCCCGGATTGTTGCGCAGGTCGAGCACCCAGCCCTTGATGTGCGGGTTCTTGGCCTGCAGGTCCTTGATGGTGGCCACGGCCTGGTCGGTGGTGGTCTCGTCGAAGCCGGAGACGCGCAGGTAGCCGTAGTCGCCTTCCATGTGGCCCTTGGCCGACTTCACGTCGATGACTTCGCGCACCAGCCGGACCTCGAACGGATCCTTGCCCAGCCGCACGATGGTCAGCGTGATCGGCGCGCCCGCCTTGCCGCGCATCTGCTTGACCGCGTCGTTCAGCGGCAGGCCGATCAGGCTCTTGCCGTCGATCGAGGTGATGTAGTCGCCGGCCTGCAGGCCGGCGCGGGCGGCGGGGGTGTCGTCGATCGGCGAGATGATCTTGACCGCGCCCTCGTCGCTGGTCACTTCCAGGCCGAGGCCGCCATAGGCGCCGCGGGTCTGGTCCTGCATGTCGGTATAGTCGTCGGGGTTCAGATAGCCCGAATGCGGGTCGAGCGAGGTCACCATGCCGTCGATAGCCGCCTCGATCAGCTTCTTGTTGTCCACCGGGGTGACGTACTGGGCGTCGATGTCGGTCAGCACGTCGCCGAACAGCTCGAGCATCTTGAAGGTTTCGGCATGGCCGGTCGGCGCGGTGGCGTGCGCCGGGTGATCGACAAGGCCGACCGTGGCCGCGCCAAGCACAAAGAACGATACGCCGATAAGCAGAGACTTGCGCATGGTCGAGGCCCTAGGGCTCCATTACGTCTTTTCCAAGGTCTTCAAATAGACGCCGCCAGCCTCTTTACAAAGCCCTAAGGCGTCGGCCGGAGCGCGCCCTTCAGCCACACCGCCGGATCGACCGGCACGCCGTTCTTGCGCACCTCGAAATAGAGCTCGGTGGATTCGCCGGCCGGACCCATGCGGCCGACGGGCTCTCCGGCCTTGACGATCCGCCCCGGCTGGACGTCGACCTGGTCGATGCCGGCGAGCACCAGATGGTAGGCGCCGCCCAGGCGCAGGACCACCACGGCCCCCCAGCCCTTCAGCGGCCCGGCATATTCGACCAGGCCTTCCGCCGGCGCCATGACCGCGACGCCGGGCTTGGCCTGCCAGGTCCAGCCCTGCGAGCGCGAGCCAGTGGGCTCCAGCGCGCCATAGAGGCGGATCGGCGCACCCGCGACCGGCGGCGCGAACACCTCGGCATGGCCGAACAGGCCGGCGTGCTCGGGATCGGGCGGCAGGGGCCCGCGCGGCGGCGCCGGCGCGGCGACCACGCCGCGGGCCAGGTCGCGCAGGGCCTTGGCCCGGGCGGTCAGAGCCACAACATCGGCCTCCGCCTGTTTGGCCCTGGCCTCGGCGCGCTGTTCGAGCAGGGTCTTCTTGTCGATCAGGTTCTGGATCTGGGCGCGGCTCTGGGCGACGTTGCTCTCGGTGGTGAACAGGTCCTCGCTGGCCATGGTCGCGCGCCGCCGCGTCTGGCGCAGCGCCTCGCTTTGCGCCTTCAGCGCCTCGGCCTTGGCCTCCAGCTGCGGGGTGATGGCGCGAATGAGAATGGCGGCGCGCACGGCGTCCCTCACCTCGTGCGGACTGGCGAACAGGGCCGGCGGCGGCTCGCGGCGGAAGAGTTCGAGCGCGGCCAGGAGGCGCGCGGTCTCGGCGCGCTGGGCGCCCAGCCGCTCCTTCAGCTCATTCTCCTCGGCATTCAGGGCGGCGAGCCTGAGGCGCTTGCCGCTGACTGCCTGCTCGCCGCCGGCCACCGCGCGGTCGAGTTCGGCCAGCTGGGCGTTCAGGCCGGCGATCTCGCCGCGCGCGGCCTCGGCGTCGGCCAGGGCCCCGGCGCGATCCCGCTCACGATCGATCGCCTCGGCCTCGATGGCGCGCGCGGCCGGCGGCGGTTCGGCCATAGCGGCGCCGCCGCACAGCGTGGTGAGCAAGAGCGCGAGACAGCCGATTCGCCGGATCATGCGCGCGAGGCTAGCGGATATTGCGCCCAGATTGGGACCGTCACTCCCGATGGTAGGGCTGACCGGCGAGGATGGTCGCGGCGCGATAGATCTGTTCGGCCAGCATCAGCCGGACCAGGGCGTGCGGCCAGGTCTGCGGCCCGAAGGCCAGCCGCTCGCGGGCGTGGCGGATGACGCTGGAATCCAGCCCGTCGGCGCCGCCGATGACGAAGACCGTGTGCCGATTGCCCTGGTCGCGCAGCTGCGCCAGCCGGTTGGCCAGTTCGCGCGACGTCAGGCCCTTGCCGTGCTCGTCGCAGGCGATCAGGTGGGCGTCGGCGAAATGTGGGGAGAGGGCTTCGGCCTCGGCTTGCTTGCCGGGCTTGCGGGCCTCGACCTCGACCACCTCGACCGGCCCGAGACCCAGGGAGCGGCCGACGCCGGTGGCGCGCTCGGCATAGGCGACAGTGAGCGCTTGCTCGGCGGTGCGGCCGAGTTTGCCCACCGCAAGGAGGGTGATCTTCACATGCGCTAGTTGGCGGCGGCGCGCTTGGGCGGCTCGACCGACCAGATCTTTTCGAGGTTGTAGAAGGCGCGAACCTCGGGCCGGAACAGGTGCACGATCACGTCGCCGGCGTCGATCAGCACCCAGTCGCAGTGGGGCAGGCCCTCGACGCGGGCGCGGCCGTGGCCGGCATCCTTCAGCGCGCGCAACAGGTGGTCGGCGATGGCGCCCACATGCCGGTGCGAACGGCCGGATGCGACGATCATCGCGTCGGCCACCGAACTCTTGTCTTTGAGATCGATCAGGATGACGTCCTGGGCCTGGTCGTCGTCGAGCCGGGCCAGGATAAGGTCGCTCAAAATCCCCTGAAGTGCGGGGCTTAACGGGTAGTCCGTGGAAGGCTCGACCACCGGGGCCGGGTCTTCGGGGGCGCCAGGCGCCGTCGCGCGATTCAGCGGGGGTGCTCCTCTGTAGCCACATCGCAGAGCCGACCCTTACCACGGCCGGGTCGTCCGGTCAGGAGGAAATCGGGCCGGGCTCGGTCACGCTTGCTTGTCCAGCATCAGGTCTTCGTAAAAGGCGCTGATCGGCAGGGTCGGATGGCGGACCTGGATCTCCAGAACCCACAGGCCCGACGACGGAGAATAGGGCGCTGCGGACAGCGGCCCCTTGTGGATCGCCGAGTGTGGAAAATCCGACAGCCGGTGCCCCGGCATGTCCAGATTGAGCACCCAGCCCATGGCCTTGGCCTCCGCCGCCGCATAGGCGTAGAGCGCCGCCCCGGTCAGGCGCTCGGCGCGCCAACGGTCATGGACGCGGTCGAACAGCCGCCGGACGTCGCGCTTGATCGCGTGCATGACCGGATCGTCGCCGAAGACGAAGGTGTCGCCGCCATCGCCCTCCCACTTCTCCCAGACCGGGCCGATGTCGATGAAGAAGATGTCGTTTTCGCCCAGCACCAGGTCCGGGTCCGACGGCTGGCCGTAGTTGGCCAGGGTATTGGCGCCGAAGCGGACATAGACGCGGTGCCAGCCTTGCTGCATCCCCGCCTCGGCCAGGAGGCCGCGGGCCAGCTCGACGCCCCGCGCCTCGGTCATGCCCGGCCTGACCTGTGCGGCGATGTCGTGGATCACCCGCCAGGTGCGTTCGCGCACCTGCATCAGCATGGCGGCGTCGTAATTCGCCCCGACGGCTTCCTGCTGGGCTTGCGTCGCGTCCGTCACCATGCTCGTCCGTCAGCGCGCGATATTGATCACCTGCAGCTGGGTGAACTCGGCCAGGCCTTCCTCGCCCATCTCGACGCCGATGCCCGACTGCTTGGCGCCGCCGAAGGGGATGTGCGGGGCCAGGTCGATGTGCTTGTTGACCCAGACCGTGCCGGCGTCCATCCGCTCGGCGAAGTCCAGCGCCCGGTCGATATTCGACGACCAGACCGAGCCGCCAAGGCCGTAGGGCGAGGCGTTGGCCCGCACCAGGGCGTCTTCGGGATCGGAATATTTGATCACCGGCAGCACCGGGCCGAACTGCTCCTCGTCGACCAGGCGCGAGCCGTCGGTGATGTCGCGCACGATGGTCGGGCGGATGAAGTAACCTTTTCCTGGGACGGCGCCGCCGGCCAGGATCGCGCCATGCTTGCGGGCGTCCTCGAGGATCTCCTTGACCTTCTCGAACTGCATCCTGTTCTGCAGCGGCCCGATCTGGGTGCCTTGCTCCAGGCCATCGCCGACGACCGAGGCCGTGGCGATCGCCGCCAGCTCGTCGCACATTTCATCATAGATCGACTCGTGCACATAGAGCCGCTTCATGGCGATGCAGACCTGACCGCTGTTCTGGAAGGCGCCGTCGAATATGCCCTGGGCGGCGGTCTTCGGATTGACGTCGTCGAGCACGATGCCGGCGTCGTTGCCGCCCAGTTCCAGGGTGATCCGCTTCAGGGTCTCGGCCGCGCCGGCCATCACCTTCTTGCCGGTGGCCGATGAGCCGGTGAAGGAGATCTTGCGCACGTCGGGATGGGCGGTCAGGGCCGCGCCGAGATCGTTGGCGTCGGTGATGACGTTGAGCACGCCGGCCGGCACCACGTCCTTGAGCAGTTCGGCCAGGCGCAGCGTCGCCAGCGGCGTGGTCGGGGCGGGCTTCAGCACCACGGTGTTGCCGGCCAGCAGGGCGGCCGGCAACTTCAGGCCGATCAGCACCAGCGGGAAGTTCCAGGGCACGATGGCGCCGATGACGCCGAGCGGCTTGCGCAGGGTCTCGACCTTACGGCCCTCGCTGTCCTCCAGGACCTTGCGGGGCATCTCCATGGAGGTGAAATAGCGGAAGAAGGCGGACAGGCCGTAGGCCTCGCCGATAGCGTCCTTGAGCGGCTTGCCCTGTTCCTGAGTCAGGATGCGGCCGAGCTCGGCGGCATTGGCCTGGATCACGTCGGCGATGGCGGTCAGCACCTTCTTGCGCTCATCGATCGAGGTGCGGCTCCATTTCGGGAAGGCGGCCTTGGCTGCGGCGACGGCCTTGTCGAGCTGGGCCTTGGAGGCGCGCGGCGCCTGGGCCAGCACCTCTTCGGTCGCCGGATTGATCACGTCCATGACGGCGTCGCCGTCGACCATCTTGCCGTCGATCAGGAGCTTGTAGGGGGTCATGGGGGCGTCCTCTCAGGCTTGCTTCCCCGCCATATAGGCACGAACGGCGAGGTCGGGCGATCCTGTCGTCGGGTCAGGGCGGGGCCTCTGTCCGTCCCCACGCCAATACGGCATGCTGTCGGACCTTTGGACCCCTCCGGGATCGGCAAGGATGAGCAGCGGCGGCGGCGAGACCCTGTTTTCCTACGGCACCCTGCGCCAGGCCCAGGTGCAGATGACCTCTTTCGGCCGGCTGCTGGAGGGCCGCGAGGATGTACTGCCCGGCTATCGGCTCGGCCGGCTGCAGATCACCGACCCTGACGTGCTGGCCAAGAGCGAGGCGCGCTTTCATCCCATCGCGGAAGCGAGCCCCGGCGATGAGGTGGCCGGGACGGTGTTCGAGATCACCGAGGCCGAGCTGGCCGCCGCCGACGACTACGAGGTCGCCGACTACATGCGCGTCAGGGTGCGTCTGAAGTCGGGCGCCCAAGCCTGGGTCTATGTCAGGGCCGGCTAGAGCGCGTTGCGCAAAAGTGGATGCCGGTTTTGCGATAACGACGCGCTCAAGCCTCTGAATTTAGAGCACGATTCAGAGATCAGGCGATTCCGCCTGATCTCATCGTGCTCTAGCCGCCCGTCCGCGCCCGGATCGCCGTCGAGGACTGGTGGTTGAGCGGCGCGGGCAGGTAGATCCAGGCTGGCGGACGCGCGGTCGCCAGGCGCCGCGCCGCGCTGGCTGGGCGCCGCGCCCAGGCGAAGCGGCGGGCGGCGGGGGCGAGGCGGCCCTGCATGCCCCAGCCCGGCCGCGCCACCACGCAGACCGGAACCAGGCGCATGATCTCGTCCCAGCCGCGCCAGCGATGGAAACTGGCCAGGTTGTCCGCCCCCATCAGCCAGACGAAGCGCACGGTCGGATAGCGGGCGCGCAGGGTGCGGATCAGGTCCAGCGTGTAACGGGTGCCCAGCCTGGCCTCGAGATCGGAGACGATCATGCCGGGCCCGCTGGCTTGGCTGCGCGCGCTTTCCATCCGCGCCGCCAGGCTGGCCGCGCCATCGGCGCTCTTCAGCGGGTTCTGCGGCGAGACCAGCCAGATCACCTTGTCCAGGCCAAGCCGCGTCAGCGCCGTGCGCGCAATATGGGCGTGGCCCGCATGGGCCGGATTGAACGATCCGCCGAGCAGGCCGACCCGCATCCCGGGCTTGAGGTCGAAACCCGGCCGGAGCGCGCGCCGTCCCCCGGCTTCACGCGCGGGTCTGGCCGGCCCCGTGGACCACATATTTGAAGATCGTGAGCTGTTCGGCGCCGACCGGGCCGCGGGCATGCAGCTTGTCGGTGGCGACGCCGATCTCGGCGCCGAAACCGAACTCGCCGCCATCGGAGAATTGTGGCGAGGCGTTGACCACAACCACGGCGGAATCGACTCCGGCGGTGAAGGCGTCCTCGACCCCTTTGTCCTCGGCGACGATGGCGTCGGTGTGGCCGGAGCCGTATTTGCGGATGTGCGCGATGGCGCCCTCGACCCCGTCGACCACGGCGACGGAGAGGATCGGCGCGAGATATTCGGTGATCCAGTCGTCCTCGGTCGCCGGCGTCATCGCCGCGACCAGGGCGCGGGCGGCGTCGTCGCCGCGCAGCTCGCAGCCGGCGGCGATCAGGTCGGCGGCGATCGGCGGCAACAG
>DASYAQ010000284.1:0-3113 GCA_036501225.1 Caulobacteraceae bacterium
TATTTCGAGTTGCACGCCCACCCCTATTACGGCGAACTGCTCGCCAGCCGCGGCTTCGCCGAGTTCAACGGCGCACCGGCCCGCTTCGACCGGCTGCACCCCGAACTGGGCGAGCATGGGGTGGAGGTGCTGACCGAGTACGGCATCCCACGCGAACGGATCATCGAACTGGCCAGGGCGCGGGTGATCTTCCGCGGCTAGTCCGGTCGCGCCGTTCGAGTTGATTGAATCGGCAGCCGATGTCTTCCGACCCTTCTCCCCTCGCGGGAGAAGGTGGCCCCCTGGAAGGGGGTCGGATGAGGGGCCGCGTGGGAGGTTGGGACGGCCTCCCAGGGCGGCATGTGTAAGGCTCGGCGCGGCCCCTCATCCGACCGGGTTCCACCCGGCCACCTTCTCCCGCGAGGGGAGAAGGCGCGCGGTCGGGTGGGCGCACCGATTTAACGAATGCTGTTAGCTAATGGCGCGGATGGGTGTCGCGGTAGTGCTTTTCCGCGACGTGGTGGCCGATGGCGCATCCGGCCGCCGCGCCAAGCAGGGCGTGGTGGTGGGCGAAGTGGCCGGCGATCCCGCCGACGATGGCGCCCTTGATGCAGCCTCTGGCGTCAGCCGCGCCGGCGCCGGCGCTGGCGGCCACGGTGAGGGCGAGAACGAGGGCAAGCGATTTCATCGGCGATCCTTGTGGCTTGGCTGCGAGCTTGAACTCGCCAGCCAGCCTAAGGCTGCATCGATGGCGAAAGCGCGGCGCTAAAGCGCCTGCCGCACCACCGGCGCAACCCAGTCCTCCTCCAGCGTCTTCAGCGGGTGCGAGGCGGTGACCTGGCCCATGAAACCGGGCGGCATGATGTCGTAACCCAGCAGGCGCTGCAGCGCCGGCGACATCCGCCGCACGCGGTCCTTCGGGATGGCGAGGTAGAAGTTCTCCTGCGTGCGCGCCCAGGGCTCGCAATACTGGCTGGTGAAGGCCATGCGCGGGGCGTCGCTGGTATTGGCGCCCGCGCCGTGGACCAGCGTTCCGGGGAAGACGGCGATGGCGCCGGCGGGCATCTCCAGGGAGAAGGCGTCCCGCATCGCCGGAACCGGGCGGCCGGCGACGCGCCCGTCGCGAAACGCCACCAGCTCGGCCGTGCTCCAGAGGTGGCTGCGCGGCAGCATCACCGTGCCGCCGTTCCGCGCCGTGAAGGCGTCGATGGCGCCGATGACGCTGATGCTGATCGCCGGCCGCGGCCGGGGAATTGGATAGAAGCTGTCGTCGGTGTGCAGCGACTGGGCGACCTCGCCCGGATAGATGTCGATGGCGTGGCTGGCGCTGAGCAGGTAGCTGGGCCGCAGGAAGGCGTCCAGGATGGCGAGCAGCCGCGGGTCGGCGGTGATGTCCTCGAACACCTTGCCGCGCGCGACCATGGTGTAGACCCGCTCGGTCGTGCGGCCCTCGAAGGGATTGCGGCCGCGATAGGTCCCGAAATAGGGCGCCATGCCGGCCCGGAACGCCGCCAGCCGATCGGCGTCGAGATAGTCCTCGATCACCGTGTAGCCGTCCTCGCGCATCCGCCGGATGTGCGGCGCCGGATCGAAGCCTTGCTGAACCCGTGCTCGCGCTGAAGCGGCCAATCGAGCCTCCATCGCCAATGCCTGGGGACAGTGTACCACAGGTCCGCGGCGGGTGGATCAGGCCAGGGCCGGAGTCATCCGGGCGCGGCGGCGGCGCACCCCGATGAAGCGCATGGTCGTGTACTGGATCGCGAACAGCGCGACCTTGGTGGCGAGGCCGTAGGTGGACATGACGGCAGCCCAGGTCGCCGGGCTGAGCCTCAGGGCCAGCACGATATTCACCACCGCCGAGACGAACATCAGCGCGGCCCAGACGAAGCCGAAGGTCACCCCGATGTCCGGCACGATCTCCATGGCGGCTTCGGGCAGATAGCGGTTCATCCAGCCCGGCTTGAGCATCACAATACCGACGATGACGTAGATCAGGCTGGGCTTGATCATCACGAAACGCGGATCGTTGGTGACCAGCGAGATGGTCCCGAAGGTGATCACCAGAAAAAGGCTCAGCCATTGCATCGCCCCAACCGGCTTCTTGCGGGCGAATTCCCAGCCGATTTGGGCCACGCCGAACACCATGCCGAGCACGATCGACAGCGGCACGTTCTTGGTCAGCAGGATCAGGATCAGGAACACGAAGGTCGAGGCCAGGTCGATCAGCAGAAAGCTGGCGGCGTGAAACAGGTTCTTCATCGGGCTCTCGGCTCCTTCAAGCCGGTGCGTCGGCGCGGGTGGCGCGGTCGAACAGCTCGACCAGCTCGCGGGCGTAGGCGTCGAGATCGAGGCCGGGATCGGCGGCCAGTTGCGGCGGGATGGCGTCGAGCGCCTCGATGATCGTCTCGACCATCACCCCCACCGCGAAGGGCCGGAACTCGCCGTCGCGCTGGCCCCATTCGAGGATGCTGCGGAAACCGGTCTGGCGCGGCTGAACGACGGCTGGATCAAAGGCGGGCGCGCCGTCGGCGGTGCGGCCGGCGCGGATGATGTTCATGACCGCGCGCGCATGATTGCGGTGGGCGGCGAGGAAGCCGACGCTGGCCTCGATGAAGACGCGCAGGGCCGCGCGCGCGGTGGTCTGCTGGTTCACCGGCGGGCTGATGAAGGCCGCGCCGGTGGCGAAGACGCGGGCGCCGACCTCGCGGATCAGTTCGTCCTTGCCGGCGAAATAATACAGGATGACGCCGGTCGAGACCCCGGCGCGCCTGGCGATCTGGGCCAGCGATGCCTGGGCGAAACCCAGCTCGGCGATGGCGTCGATGGCGCACTCGATGATCTGGGCGCGGCGCGCCGTCTCGATGAAGCTCGGCTTCGTCTGATTGGCCGGTTTGATTTCTGAATTCACGTTCAGAAATTAGCACAGCCTTGCAAAAGCGCAAGCGCCGCATCGTCGTTCTTCTATCGGCAACCGATCGGGCCTATATTGAGCGGGTGCGGACCTCGGTCCGAACTATGGAGATAAACGCGCGTGTAATAAGCGGACTGGACCCGGGTGCGATTCCCGGCGGCTCCACCAATTCCCTTCCTCCGCGTTATCGGCGGAGTCCTAAGGGGCCGATCAGCATCGACAG
>DASYAQ010000285.1:0-4571 GCA_036501225.1 Caulobacteraceae bacterium
GATCAACGACGGCGACCTGCGCATCGACACCTATCGCGCCAGCGGCTCCGGCGGCCAGCACGTCAACAAGACCGACTCCGCCGTGCGCATCACCCACCTGCCCAGCGGCATCGTGGTGACCTCGTCGGAAAAGTCGCAGCATCAGAACCGCGCCCGGGCGATGAAGGTGCTGAAGGCCCGGCTCTACGACCAGCAGCGCGAGGCGCTGGACACCGCCCGCGCCGACGCGCGCAGGAACCAGGTGGGATCGGGCGACCGTTCGGAGCGGATCCGCACCTACAATTTCCCGCAAGGCCGGGTGACCGACCACCGCATCAACCTGACCCTCTACAACCTGCCCAAGGTTATGGAGGGCGAGGCGCTTGACGACGTCATCGGCCCGCTGATCGCCGAGGACCAGGCCGCCAGGCTGGCCTCGCTGGAGGAGCGGTGAAGGACGTCGCCGCCCGTTCTCTATGGCTCGGGAAACAACAGGGGCTCGTAGTCGCGTGCGCCGTGAAGAATACGCAAAACGATCACTCTATCCGTCTCGATCCTGTAAAATATCAGATAGTCACCATAGACGCGGCGGCGGATACCGTCCGTTTCGTGGCCCGGAACAAGCGGAAAAGCGCGGGGATGCTCGCCAAGGGCGCGACACCGTCTGCGCAACTCGCCGACGAAGCTGAGGGCTCGTCGAGGGCTGTCCCTGGAAATCCAGTCCCCGATGGCGGCGAGATCGGTGCGCGCCGTTCTGGTCAGAACGACCTTCACAATTTGGATCTGATCCTGGCTTCTACATCGTCGAAAACGTCATCCAAGGGTTCGACGCGCCCCGCATCGGCGTCGGCCACGCCGCGGGCGATGGCGGCGTCAAGGGCTGCGAGCCGGCTCTCACGTTCCTGGACCAGGCGAACGCCTTCGCGCAGAACTTCGCTTTTCGAATTGTATCGGCCGGTTCGGAGCAGTTCGTCGATGAAGTGTTCGAGCGAACCTCCTAGATCCACGCTGATCGCCATGGTCGTGCCTCGCTTGGAAACGCAGAAACAATATCTATTATTGGCTGAACCCACGCAAGGCGAACGTCCATGACCCAGACCCTGGTCCAGGCGTGGAATGCGGCCAAGGCGCGGTTGCAGGCTGCCGGGGTGGATGGGCCGGTGATCGACGCGCGGCTGCTGGTCGAGGCGGCGGCGGGGGCCAGCCGGACCGACATCATCGCCGATCCGCGGCGCGTACTGAGCGACGACCAGGCCGAGGCGCTGGAGGGTTTCATCGCCCGGCGCGAGCGGCGCGAGCCGGTCAGCCATATCCTGGGCCGCAAGGGCTTCTGGAAGATCATGCTGCAGGTGACGGCCGGCGTGCTGACGCCAAGGCCGGACACCGAGACCCTGGTCGAACTGGTGCTGCGCGACCTGCCCGAGGGCAAGCCGTTCAGCGTCCTCGACCTCGGCGTCGGCTCCGGCGCCATCCTGCTGGCCATCCTGGCCGAGCGTCCGGCGGGCAAGGGGCTCGGCATCGACGTCTCCGACGAGGCGCTGGCGGTGGCGCGCGAGAACGCCGCCAATCTGGGCCTGGCCGGTCGCGTCGCGCTGCTGCGCGGCGATTGGACGCGTGGATTGGAGGACGCCAGCTTCGACCTGGTGGTGGCCAACCCGCCCTATGTGCGCAGCGCCGAGATCGCAACTCTGGCGCCCGAGGTGCGCGACCACGAGCCCAGGATGGCGTTGGATGGCGGGCCCGACGGGCTGGACGCCTATCGTGAGCTTGCGCCTGAAATCCTTCGGGTTTTAAGGCCCGGGCGCCCGTTCGCCGTCGAGATCGGATTCGATCAGTCCGCCGCGGTCGAGGCGTTGTTCAAGGCCGCGGGCGCGGACGGTGTGGCGACCCATAAGGACCTCGCCAACCGCGACCGTGTGGTCGCTGGCGCGAAATCCTTTTGAGAAAACCCTTGGAAGTCCGGGCGCGAGTCGCTAAATCAGATGCGTCTCCACCCAAATCGTCGGGCTTCGGGGGTTGAGCGTTCGGAAGCGGACGCGGCTCCTTCGAGGTGTAGGTCGCCGGCGCGGATGCGCCAGGGCGGGGACGCAGGACTCTAGCGCTTTCGAACAGGATCACTCCGGGGAAACCCGATCCGACAAAGGCCATGGCCCTCGCGCTCCAAGGACAATCCTTGAGCGCCAGCCAAACTACTGGAAAACATGAGAGATTTCAAAGGTATGAAGCGGCAGCGCAGCCGCAATCGGGGCGGCGGTGGCGGCAATAGCGGCAAGCCGCAGCACAACGCCAATCGCGCATTCGAATCCAACGGGCCCGACGGCGTCAAGATCAGAGGCGCCGCCCAGCACGTCTTCGAGAAATATCAACAGCTTGCCCGCGACGCGCTCACCTCTGGCGACCGCGTGCTGGCCGAGAGCTACCAGCAGCACGCCGAACACTATTTCCGCGTCCTGCGGGCGGTGCAGCCGCAGCGGCTGGTCGGCGAGATCATGAACCGCGACGCCTTCGCGTCCGGCTACGACATCGATTTCGAGGACGAGAGCGGCGAGGCCGAGGCCCAGGCCGAAGCCCCCGAAGCCGAGGCCGAACGCCCGGCTGATCGCGGCGAATGGCGTCAGGAAAATCGCCAGGAAAGCCGTCCGGAAAACCGTTACGAGCGGCCAAGGGACGACCAGCGCCCCCGGGACGACCGGCCGCGCGACCGCAACAACAACAATAACAACGGCGACCGCAACAACGGCTATCGCGACGACCGCGGCGACCGGTCCCAGCAGGATCGCGCCCGGGATGATCGTCCGCGTGACGATCGTCCCCGGGACGACCGTCCCCAGGAGAACCGCGCCAGAGACGACCGGCCGAGGGAAGACCGCTATCGCGACGATCGGCCAAGGGACGATCGCCCTCAGGGCGCCCGCGACGATCGGCCCAGAGACGATCGCCCGCGCGACGATCGCCCGCGGAATTACGACCGCAACGACCGCTATCGCGACGACCGGCGGCCCGAACGTGGCAACGAGCGCAACAACGAGCGCAATGGCGATCCGCTGCCCGTGGTCGAACCCCAGGCGACGCCGCTGGTCAGCGAAGTCGATCAGCCCGGCTCGCCCATCCTGCGCTCGCAGGACGGCGGCGTCAGCCAGGCGCCGGCCTTCCTGCAGGCGCGCAGCATCACGCCCGCGCCTGAAGCCGACAACGACGGCGAGGCGCGACCCAAGGCCCGCCGCAAACGCGCCCCGCGTGAGATCGACGGCGACAGCCCGACCCCAGCCGGCGACGTCACCGAAGACGCGTAAAAGCTATCCGTGATGGCCCGGTTGTCCGGGCCGTGATGCTTTGATTGCGCCAGGGGCGAGGCTCGCTCACGACCTTTGCAGCCACCTCGACCAATCGTGCATGTCACGATAGCCGCCGAAGACGGCGCCCAGGCCTCGGGGCAGGGCGCCGAAATAGACCGACATGTGGGTTTCGCCCTCGAAGATGCGCAGGCTCATATCGAGCCCCGGATAGGCGCGGGCGCGCAGCCTCGCCTCCAGCTCGTACAGGTTGGAGACGAACCTCTGTTGGGCGTCATGCGCTTCTTCCAGACCGCCGGCCGCCAGGTAGAGATGGGCGGGCAGATCCTCGGCCTTGTCGGCCAGGTCGGCTTCCAGCGCGAACAGCTTGCGCTCACCCCAATAGAGGGCGGGACTGATCGCGACGTAGCGCTGGAACGCCTCCGGTGCGGCGAACAGGGTGTAGAGCGCAAACAGGCCGCCCAGCGAGGCGCCGGTGAGGGTCTGGTCCTCGGGGTCGATGGGAAAGCGCGAGGCCACGAACGGCTTAACCTCGCTCTCGATGAAATCCAGGAAGGCCGCGGCGCCGCCGCAAGCCGCGCCGCCGCCGGCATACTGGGCCTCGAACAGCGCGTCGGTGCAGGGCGTGAAATCGCGCACGCGCAGCATCCCCCAACGGGCGCGGTCTTCAAGCGTCTCGAAGTGATAGCCGACGCCGACGACCAGCGTCGGCGGCAGGGGAAACGGCCCCGATTGCAGCGCCCGCGCCATCTGGGCGGCGATCGCAAAGGCGTGATTGCCGTCCAGCACATAGACGACCGCAAACCGCTGGCCGGATGCGACCGGCGCCGGTGGCCAGGCGACCTGAATGAGGAAGTCCTGATCGATCGACCTGGCCTTGAGGCGAAAGCTGCTGGTCCACGGAACGGTGGCCGCGCCGAGGTCTTCGACGTCAAATGCCTTTGGGGCCGTGCGCTTGGTCATGGCGTTTCCTTGGTCTGACGCTTTGCGGGAAAGAGGCGCGCGCACGACCCGGCTCCGGCGTCCGGGGCTGAGTCGGTTGTGCGTTCAATGGGGAGGTTGGGCAGTCCGGAACCTAAAGGTTCAGCCCGTCAGCCTGCAATTCTTGATCTGAAAAACTTTCGCGCCATATCGAATGGGTCGAGGCGCCGTTGGGCTACAGGACGCGTCAGGGCTTGAGCCCGATCAGGCGGCGCGCGCCGCGGCGCAGGATGTGCCTGGTCTTGTAGACGCGCCGGTCGGCGTAGAGCCAGAGCAGCGCCGCCCAGAGCGCGCGGCCGGGGCCAGGCGCGACACGCT
>DASYAQ010000286.1:0-2561 GCA_036501225.1 Caulobacteraceae bacterium
CATCCACTTTTGCGCAATGCGCTCTAGGCGTCAGCCTCGACCAGCTCTTCGGCGACGACCGGTTCGGGCTCGCCTTCCTCGACCAGGGAGCGAACCAGTTCGACCAGGCGGCGACGCACGCGGCGCTGCGGCAATCGCGGGAAGAGATTGGCCAGGTCGACGCCTTCCTGGCTCATCAGGAAGCTGCGCGCGAAGGGCGAGGTCTCGGCCTCCTCGACGCCCTCGACGGGCTCTGCGGTCGGATCGCTCAGGCCCTCGAAAAACCAGGCGATGGAGACGCGCAGCGCGCGCGCGATCTCATAGAGCTTGGAGGCGCTGATCCGATTGGCGCCGCGCTCGTATTTCTGCACCTGCTGGAAGGTCAGCCCCAGGGCCTCGGCCAGCTTCTCCTGGCTGATCTTCAGCGCCTTGCGCCGCAGCCGCACCTGCAGGCCGACATGGATGTCGATGGGGTTCGGCGACCGGGCGGGATCCGACATCACTGGCATTACAACTCTACTCTCTTCGACAACGACGCAGCCAATCCCCCGGCGCGCTAGGGTTTGCGATAGGATCGGGCCGCTGTCACCCTCTTTCCGCGCATTGCGCGATGAATGTGCGCCAAACCGGCGGCGGCGGCCGACAGCAGCAGCATCAGGGCGAAAATGGTTTCGCCGAGACGGTCGAACAATGTCGGCGGCAGGGCCTGCGGCAAAGGCGCATCGATGACGCCGGCCTGACCCTGACCAAGGCTGAGGCCCGGCCGCACACGACCGAGAGCGTCGATCACCGCGGAGACTCCGGTCGGGGTGGCGCGCACGATGGGCAGGCCCTCCTCGATGGCGCGGTAGCTGGCCAGGTTGAGGTGCTGGACCGGCCCATAGGTGCCGCCGAACCAGGCGTCGTCGGAGACATTGACGATCCAGGCCGCCCGCCGGCCGGAGCGGATCGCGCCCTTGGCCGTGAAGCCGGGATAGAGGGCCTCGTAACAGATCAGCGGCTGCACCAGGGGCTCAGCGCCCAGCGCCATCGGCTGCGGCGGCGGCCCGGGGCTGAAGCCGTCGCCCACATGCACCAGTTCCTGCACGTGCAAGGGCGCCAGCCAGCGCGCCAGCGGCAGATATTCCCCGAACGGCACCAGCCGATACTTGTCGTAGACGCTCAAGGGGGTGAGGCCGCTCGCGTCCCGGCGCATCGCCAGCAGGCTGTTGAAATAGACCAGTCCGTCGGGCGCATAGGCCCCGGGCGGAGCCGGCTGGGTGCGGTAGCCGCCGGTAAGCAGAATCTGGCCGGGCGCAAGCGCCGCGGTGATGGCGTCCCGGGTCCAGGTTCCGGGCGCCAGGTAGTCGGAGAAGGCGCCGGGAATGGCGCGCTCGGGCCAGATGATGATGTCCGGACGCTGGGCGGCCGGCCGCGCGGTCAGGTCGAGATGGGCGCGGACGGTGTCGGCGAAGCTCGCGGCGCTATAGCTGGGAACTTCCGGCAGGTCCGGCTGGACAATGCGAACGATCGGCCTGGCGCCGGTCTGCGCCCGGGTCAGGCCCAATCGGAAGCTCCCGTAGCCATAGAGGCCGGCAAGAGCGACCGCCGCGCCCACGCAGGCCGCGATCGCCTGGCGACGTCTGGCGGCGTCGAGCAACAGGGCCGGCGTCGCCGCGATGGCCACGGTCAGCCAGGTCAGGCCATAGGCGCCCATCAGGGCCGCGCCTTGCGACGGAGCGGACCCCGCCCGCCAGCTTTCGCCCGCCAGGTCCCAGGGAAAGCCGGTGAGCAGATGGCCGCGCAGCCACTCGAAGCCGGTCAGGACGCCGGCGAAGACCAGCACCCGCGGCCAGCCGCTCGGCGCGATCCAGCGATAGACCAGGCCGGCCGCGCCCCAGAACAGGCCGAGCCCGGAGGCCAGCAGCGCCACGGCGAAGGGCGCCATCCAGCCCTGGTCGGCCGCATCGACCTGAAAGGCCTGATAGATCCACCAGGTGGCGATCAGGAAGAAGGCCGTTCCCGCCAGCCAGCCGCGCCCGAACGCGGCGCGCAGCGGCTTCGGACCCGCGGTCCCGCCGCAGAGATGCAGGATCAGCGCAAAGCCGAGCAGGCCGGGCGTCAGGCCGAAGGGCGGAAAGGCCAGGGCGATGCCGGCGCCGGCGATGACCGACAGGGCGATGGCGACCAGGCGGGCCGGCGCACGCGCGCCGGTCGGGGCCGGCTCATTCGCCATCGGGTTTCGGCGCCGGCGCCTCGGCGTCCGCGGCGGCCAACGGCGGGTGCGGCCGCACGCGCACCCGCTTGACCCGGCGCGGGTCGGCGTCGGTGATCTCGAAATCGAAGCCGTCGGGATGGGCGATCACCTCGCCGCGCTGCGGCACCCGGCCGGCCAGGGCGCTGACCAGGCCGGCGACGGTGTCGATGTCCTCCTCCAGGTCCGGCGGAACCAGCGAGCGCTCCATGGCGGCCTCCAGGTCCTCGAGCGGCGCGCGGCCGTCGGCCTCGATCAGGTCGCCGGGACGGGCGGTCACCCTGGCGCGCACCTGTTCGTCATGCTCGTCGTCGATCTCGCCGACCACGGCCTCGATCAGGTCCTCCAG
>DASYAQ010000287.1:0-7483 GCA_036501225.1 Caulobacteraceae bacterium
CCGGTCTATGACCAGCTCTGCCTGTCGGCGGCGCAGGGCCTGCGTTGCGAGGCCAAGGCCTTCGAAAAGGCCGGCGACCTGCTCAACACCACCGCCAGGGATGGCGCGGCGACCTTCGCCAGCTACCTGGACCTGGCGCCGATCACGCGCGCGGCGCTGACGCGGCTGCCCGATTGGATCGGCCGGATGAGCGATGATCGCGCGGCGGCCGCCAGGCTCGCCTACAAGGACGCGGTCGAACTGGCCGACGACGCCGGCCCGCAGTTTTTCGAGATGCTGTTCGCCCACCTGCCGGAGCCCTGGCAGATCCTGCGCGTCATGTCGGCGATCATGGACCATCCGGGCGACCGCTATGTCGCGGTCTCCGAGCTGGCGCGCTTCGGCGACTATATCATCGACGACGTCGACCGGCGGCTGGCCATCTTCAGGGACTTCGACCCCAACAAGGGCATCGATGCCGGCATCGCCGCCGGCGAGGCGCTGCACATCGCCGCTGTCGAGATCGCCGAGTTCGAGACCTCCATCGAACTCAGCCGCGAGGGTCCCTGGGGCGTGCGCATCGGCATGCAGAAGAAGCTGCTGGCCCAGCTGGCCGAGGCCCGGCTGGACCAGATCGGCAAGGCGATGGATGCGGCCCTGCCGCTGCGCATGGTGCGGCTGGGCAAGGGCCTGCGCGGCCTGCCCAAGCTGGAAGCCGACCCCGACCCCGCTTTGCTCTGCCGCGCCGAAGGGCTGATGGCCTTCTTCGATCATTCGCGCGGCTCGGCCGCCCAGTCGGGCTATGGCGCGGCGCGAGCCAAGGCCGCCGAAAAGATCGAGGAGCGCCTCGACCAGTATGTCGAGGACCTGTTGGAAATGCTGCGCGCCGAGGATGCCGGCCAGGCCGTACGCATCCACGCCTTTCTCGAGGTCACCGCCGGCTTCATGGCCCAGGCCCACGGCGAAAAAGCCGCCCAGATCGTCCGAAGGCGGGCCGCGGCGGCTTAGCCTCAACTCAGCCATGTCGGCTCACTGAGACGCCCCCTTCTCCCGCGAGGCTAGGGGATGCACAGATATGCGCCGGCCGCTGAAGGTTTCCTTCTCCCTCTTGCGGGAGAAGGTGTCGGCGAAGCCGACGGATGAGGGTCGCGCGGCAATTGCCGTTTGGCGTCAATGGCCTGGCGGATAGGGCTATCGACCCCTCATCCGACCCCTTCGGGGCCACCTTCTCCCGCAAGGGGGAGAAGGGCTGCTTGGCATGCGCCGCCTACGCCTTTGATAGGCTTGTCATCATCGAGATGTGTGAATCACCCAGCCTCGCGAGGGGAGAAGGGGCGCGTTGGCTTGCTGACTCAGAAACGAAAAGGGCGGCGCATTGCTGCGCCGCCCTTCGCGGATGAGAACCCGCTTGTGGCCTTAGGCCGCCTTGTCGGTTTCCAGGGCGGGGGTTTCGGCGCCGGCCTTGATCTCGATGCGGCGTGGCTTCAGCTGCTCGGGCAGTTCGCGCTTCAGCGAAATCGCCAGCAGGCCGTCGGTCAACTGGGCTTCGGTCACCACCACATAGTCGGCGAGCTGGAAGCGGCGCTCGAAATTGCGCTCGGCCAGGCCGCGATGCAGGAAACGGCGGGTCTCGTCGTTGGCGACCTTGCGGCCTTGGACGGTGAGGGTGTTTTCCTTGGCCTCGATCGTCAGTTCCTCGGGCTTGAACCCGGCGACGGCGATCTCGATCCGGTAGGCGTTCTCATCGGTCCGTTCGATATTGTAGGGCGGATAGCCCGAGGCGCTGTCGGTCGCCGCGGCGGCGTCGAGAAGCGCGGCCAGCCGGTCGAAACCGACGGCGGAGCGGTAAAGGGGGGTAAAGTCGATCGTACGCATGAAGCATCCTCCTGCTTGAGCAAGGTCGCGGTTTGAGTACGGAACCCGGGCGCGAGCCTTCAAATCTGGCCTCACGCGGGTCCGCAAAGGCCCGGACATCCAGCGCCTTCGTCAAATCAGGTAGGGGGCGGAATTCGTGGTTCAAGGGCTTGCGGGCTCAGCCCGCGCACTTGAAATGCCGTCCTGACACGCTCAAGGCTTGCCCATGATCAATCGCAGACTGGCGCTTCTCTCCGCAATGGCCTCGGCCGCCGCCTTCGCCGCGCGCGCCCAGGACAATCCGATGCTGCACGCGCCGCACGCCGGCCCGCCGCCGCAGAGCGACAACGACCCGGCCCTGGTCGCCCTGGTCAATGGGCCGCAGCGCTCTGCGGCCGACAAGGCGCGCGATCCGTGGCGGCATCCGCTGGAAACCCTGGGCTTCTGGGGCCTGCAGCCCGGACTGGTGGTCGCCGACATCGATCCCGGCGGCGGCTATTGGACCGAGATCGTCGCCCCCTATCTCGCCCAGGGCGGCGGTCGCTACATCGCCGGCATGGCCGATCCCAACGATCCGGCGGCGTCCGAAGGCGCCAAGCGCGGCCGCGCGGCGTTCGAGGCCAAGTTCGGCGACAAGGCGGTGTATGGGCCGATCACCTACGCGCCGTTCAGCGCCGCCGGCGGCTTCATCGCGCCGGCCAACTCGATCGATCTGATCATCTATTCCCGCTACGTGCACGATCTGATGGGCATGCCCGGCGCCCTGCAGCGCACGCTGGCCGGCTTCTATTCGTCGCTCAGGCCGGGCGGCATCCTGGCGGTGGAAGAGCACCGCGCCGACCCGCGCGTCATGGTCCCCAACGCCACCGATGGCTATGTGGCGACCGACTTCGTCATCGGCGAGGCGCGCAAGGCCGGCTTCGTGTTCGAGAAGGCCTCCGAGATCAACGCCAACCCGAAGGACACCAAGGACCATCCGTTCGGCGTCTGGACCCTGCCGCCGACCCGGCGCAGCGCACCCGCCGGCCAGCCGCCCAACCCGGCCTTCGATCACAGCAAGTACGACGCCATCGGCGAGAGCGACCGGATGACGCTGAGGTTCAGAAAGCCCGCGAGCGCCTAGCAGCCCGATGGTGGACGCGGCCGCGATACGATCCCATCCCGACGTCGCCGAGCCGGCTGGCGGCAGCGCCGAATGGATCGAGGCCGCCGGCGGTCATCGCCAGCGCGCCGCCTTCTACCCGGCCGACGATCCGATCGGGACCGTGGTCATCTCCACCGGCCGCACCGAGTTCATCGAGAAGTATTTCGAGGTCATCGGCGAGCTGCTCGCCCGCCGCTACAGCGTGCTGGTCCACGACTGGCGCGGCCAGGGATTGTCGACGCGGCTGCTGCCGGACGCCCTGAAGGGCCACGCCAACCGGTTCTACGACCTGGTCGACGACTATGGCCGCCTGCTCGACCATTACAGCGAGCGCCTGCCGAAGCCGTGGATATCGCTCAGCCATTCCATGGGCGGCTGCCTGACCATGATGGCCTTCGCCCGCGGCGAGCGGCGGTTTTCCGCCGCCATCCAGACCGCGCCAATGCTCAGCCTCAAGCCCCAGCGGCAGCTGCATTTGCGGATCGCGGTCTGGCTGATGGACCATCTGGGCTGGGCCAACGCCTACGCCCTTGGCGGCAAGGCCGATCCCTATGTCGCCACCTTCGACGGCGACCGGCTGACCCACGACCGCGCGCGTTGGGATCGCACCATGTCGATCATCCTGCAGCATCCCGACCTGGCGCTGGGCGGGGTCACCTGGGGCTGGATCGAGAGCGCCTTCGAGGCCATGGCCTGGCTGCAGCGCACGCCGAGGCTTGGCGAGGTCGCCATGCCGGTCAGCATTGTCGGCGCCGGGCTGGATCTGCTGGTCGATTCCTACGGCCAGAAGCTGGCCGCCGCGCATCTGCCGCATTGCCGGTATCTGGAAATCCCCGACGCCTTCCACGAGATCCTTGTGGAGACCGACGACATCCGCGCCATCTTCTGGCGCGAGTTCGAAGCCTTGGCCGCGTCTATTTCGCCGAGCGCCTGAGGGCGACCAGCGCCTCTTCCAGACAGGCCGCATCGCCGGCGATGACGACCTGACCCGCCTCACCTCCCACCGGTTCGCCGCGCCAGTTGGTGACCAGGCCCCCGGCGCCGGCGACCACTGGAATGGCGGCCTCGATGTCCCAGGGCTTGAGGCTGGACTCGACGACCAGGTCGAGCGTGCCCAGGGCCACCATGGCATAGGCATAGGCGTCGCAGCCCAGCCGCGCGAGCTTGGCGGCCGACCGCACCTGCCGCCAGGCGCCGCGTTCGGCCCCGTCGAAGATGGCCGGGTCGGTGGTGGCGATCACCGCGTCGGTCAGCCGCGGGCAGGGGCGGACCTGCAGCGGTCGGCTCGTCCCCCGCGACAACAGTCGCGCGCCCGTCGCCGATCCGATGAAGATCTCGTCCAGATAGGGTTGGCCGATCGAGCCCAGCACCGCCGCGCCTTGGAACCGCAGCCCGATCAGCGTGGTCCAGACCGGCAGGCCGGCGATGAAGGCGCGGGTCCCGTCGATCGGATCGAGCACCCAGACAAATTCGGCGTCGGCCCGCTCCTCGCCATATTCCTCGCCGATGAAGCCGTGCTCGGGGAAACGCGTGGAAACCAGTTCGCGGATGGCGGCCTCACCGCCCTTGTCGGCCTCGGTCACCGGGTCGAAGAAACCGTCCGGCCCCTTGTCGACCAAGCCATTCTCGACCCGGAACAACGGCAATATGGCCTTGGCCGAGACGGCGTTCAGTTCGATCAGCAGGGCCTCGAGCGTCTCGAGGCGTTCGGGCGAGAGGGCGTCGGCCATGGGCCGAGGCTTAGCCGCTCGGAGCTCACGCGGGAAGCGTTCAGCTGACCTCGGCTGTCCCATGCAGGGACTTGGCCAGGTCGAGCAGCCGGCGGCGCGGCCGTTCGCCCAGCTGGTAGTAGGCGCGGACCAGGTCGAGCGTCTCCTTGCGCGCCAGCACCTCGCCGCCCTCGGCCTGTTCGCCGTTGGCGTCGCAGCGCGGGCCTTCGCTCAGGCCGTCATAGAAATAGCCGACCGGAACCTCCAGCGCCGCGGCGATCCGCCAGAGCCGGGCGGCCGAGATGCGGTTGGCGCCGCATTCGTACTTCTGGATCTGCTGGAAACGCACGCCGACGACGGAGGCGAGCTGCTGCTGGGTCAGGCCGAGCAGACGCCGCCGGCGACGCAGACGACGGCCGAGATGAAGATCGATATCGTTGCCCACGGGCTGGCCTTTCAATACCTTTCCGTCCCAAACCAGGACGGCTGAGTGAATCGATGGCAATCCACATGCCGCGGCGGTTGAACCCCAACGAGTTGAATCGAGCCCAGCCGCTCGCGCCGCGTTCGCCTGGGGCGCGATAGCGCATGGCGCGCGGGCGTGGGGCCAGGGCCCAGGACCTGATCTGGCGACTCGAGGCCTTCGGATTCGATGTGGCGACAGCGTTTCTGCGGCTTCTGCCGGTGGATTTCGCCTCCGACGCCGGCGCCGTGCTGATGCGCTGGATCGGCCCGATGACGGGCACGCAGAAGACGGTCGACCAGAATCTGCGCATCGCCTTTCCGGACATGTCGCCGGAGGAGCGCAAGCGCATCTCGGTCGCCCAGTGGGGGAATTTCGGCCGCTATTGCTTCGAGATGGCGCTGGTGGATCGCCTCACCCCGGCCAAGGGCCGCGTCGAGGTGGTCGGCGCCGAGCGCCTGGCCGAGATCGCGGAGGGTCAGGAGGCGGCGGTCTATGTCTCGGGCCACCTGGCCAATTTCGAGGTGATGGCGGCGGTGCTGATGGACGCCGGCATCAAGTGCCAGGTCACCTATCGGCCGACCAACAATCCCTATTTCGACCAGCGCATCATCGAGAGCCGGCGCAAGTACGGCATCAGCATGTTCGCGCCCAAAGGTGAGGTGGCGGCGCTGCGCGGCCTGTTCGCCGCGCTCAAGCGGGACGAGGCGGTGGCGCTGCTGACCGACCAGAAGTTCAATGAGGGCATTACCGATCTCTTCTTCGGCCAGCCGGCGCGCACGTCGACCGGCGCGGTGCGGCTGGTCCTGCGCACCGGCGCGCGCCTGCAGCTGGGCTATATCGAGCGGCTGAAGAGCGCGCGTTTCCGCGCCGTGGTCTGCGAGCCGATCTATCTGCGGAACACCGACGACCCCGCCGCGGATCTGGCGCATGGCGTGCGGCTGATCAACGCCTTCATCGAGGAGCGCATCCGCGCCCGGCCGGAAGACTGGTGGTTCTGGGTGCACCGGCGCTGGACCGACGAGGTCTATGCCGCGCTGGGCGACGAGCTCAAGCTCAACCGTGGGGCGTGAACAGTCGGATGGCGGAGGACAGAACCACTCGGCGAGGATCGACGGAGGCGCAGCCCCGGTCCGACAAGTTCAGGCTCTCGATCCGGCTGGCGACGGAATATTTCCTGCGCTCGATGCAGTTGCTCGTCGAGTTCGTCGACGGCGACCTGGTCACGGCGCTGGTCTTCCTGGCCATCGTCTCGGCCAATGTCTCGCACCTGAACGCCGACGGGCCCGACGGGGCGCCGCATGCCGACACCGACGACGTCCCGCCGGACGCGGTGCGCAAACCGATCAGCGTGCTGGCGCTGGCCGGATCCCTGAACCTGCCCTACGAGACCACGCGGCGGCACGTCAGCAAGCTGCTGCAGACCGGACAATGCGTGCGGGTGGCCGGTGGCCTCATCGTTCCGGCCCGGGTGTTGCTGAGCGATCGCCACACCGAGGTAATGGGCGCCAACCTGACCAACCTCCGCCGCCTGTTCAGGGCGCTGAACAAGGCCGGGGTGGATTTGAGCTGACCAACCCACGGCGCGCCTCGCCGAGGAACTGATGGCCAAGCGGCGTCACCTCGACCACCGCCTCCAGCCGCCCGTCGCGCCTTCGCACCACATAACCGCCGTCGACGGCGTCCTCCCAGATGCTCAGGCGCGGACAGGAGGTTCGCCAGCCGTCCATCACCTCGGCATAAGGCCTGGGTTCGGCGGCGAGCCATTGCAGGAAGTCGAGGATGAGCGGGGCGGTGATGTTCGTGGCGATGGACGGGGATTCCGCCGTCGCGGGTGCGGTCTTCGGCATGGCCTTAGCTCCCTTGCGCCGTCGAGACGGGCGCACAGGGCCCTTCCGCGTCGCATGCAAGGCGATGATTGTCCCAAGACTCGCCGTTGGCAAGTCGCAGCCTAGGCCCTGGGGTTGAGCTCCTGCCAGCGCTTCAGCGCCTGCTCCGGCCCGGCATAGGCCTCCTGGGTTACCGGGTTCCAGTAGCGCAGGTCTTCCAGCGCTATCTTCGCTCCGGTCACCGCGCAGAACACGAAGCGCCCGGGCTTCAGCACGGCATATTCCCCGTCGCCATAGTGCAACTGGGCAAGGCCGGGCTCGTTGGCGAGATTGCGGTCGTAGGCGTTCATCGGGAGCAGGTTACCGCAGAGTTGGGCGGAGTTGAACTGTGCATCTCATCCTCCCGGCGGCGGGAAATTGGGGACAGTGCGCCGGGAGGCCGGCGAGGAGTAGGTGGTGGAAGTCCACTACGGTGAAGGATTAGCGACCCGCATCGGCCCCGAGC
>DASYAQ010000288.1:0-3041 GCA_036501225.1 Caulobacteraceae bacterium
TTGATGCGCCACCTGGCGCGCGAGGACATCGTCCGCGAGCTGACCTATACCGGCCGCATCTTCTCCGGCGAGGAGGCCCTCGCCTACGGCTTCGCCACCCGCGTCTGCGCCGATCCGCTGGCCGAGGCGCTGGCGACCGCCGGGGAGATCGCCGCCAAGAACCCCGACGCCATGCGCGCCAACAAGCGGCTCCTCAACGCCGCGGTGCTGACCGACCCCTTAAGCGGCCTGACCCAGGAATCGGTCGAGCAGGGCCGGCTGATCGGCTCGCCGAACCAGGTCGAGGCGGTGATGTCGAACATGCAGAAGCGCGCGCCCAGCTTCGTCGACCCCTAAGCCTCCGAAAGGAAACCCTCATGTGCCGGAACATCAAGACGCTGTTCAATTTCGAGCCGCCGGCCACCGAGCAGGAGATCCGCGACGCCTCGCTGCAGTTCGTGCGCAAGCTGACCGGCTTCAACACCCCGTCGAAGGCCAACAAGCCGGCGTTCGACGCCGCCGTCGCGGAGGTCGCGCACGTCGCGCGTCACCTCTTCGAGCACCTGGAGACCAACGCCCAGCCGCGCGACCGCGACATCGAAGCCGCCAAGGCCAAGGCCCGCTCGGCGGAAAGGTTTGGCAGGGTTCCGGCCTAAGAGACGGGCCTGCTCTCTAGTTCCTCCCCCGTTGGGGGAGGATCTGGTTGGATGACCGCTAGATCAGCGCCCCCGCGCCGCGGCTGACTTCGGTGTAGCGGTGGACGCGGACGGACTGGATCAGGCCGAAGGCGACCATGACGGTGAGCATGACCGTGCCGCCGAAGGAGAGCAGCGGCATGGGCACGCCGACCACCGGGGCCAGGCCCATGACCATGGCGCCGTTGATCAGCACATAGAGCGCGAAGGTGGCGGTGACCCCAGCCGCGCTCAGCCGGCCGAAATGGCTATGCGAGATCGAGGCGATGCGCAGCGCGATGACGATGGCGGCGGCGTAGAGGATCAGGATCGAGATGCAGCCGACGAAGCCGAACTCCTCGGCCAGGGTGGCGAAGATGAAGTCGGTCTGCTTCTCCGGCAGGAAGTTGAGCTGGCTCTGCGAGCCCAGCCCATAGCCCTTGCCGAGGATGCCGCCGGAGCCGAGCGCGATCTTGGCCTGCAGGATGTGGTAGCCGGCGCCGGAGGGGTCGGTATCCGGGTGTAAGAACGTAAGAAGCCGCTGCGCCTGATAGCCTTTGACCAGATGGCCCTTCATCACCAGGAAGACGAAGACCGGCGTCGCGGCCGCGCCCGCGACCAGGCCGGCGATGATGACGCGCAGGTCGAGCCCGGCCAGCATGATCACCATCAGGCCGGTGGCCGCCAGCAGGATGGCGGTGCCAAGGTCCGGCTGTTTCAGCACCAGCGCCACGGGCGCGGCGATCACCACGACCGGGATCAGCAGCTTCCAGGACCACCGCGCCTCCTTGGCCGACAGGCCATGGTAGAAGCGCGCCAAAGCCAGCACCAGGCCGATCTTCATGATCTCCGAAGGCTGCAGATGCAGCGGCCCGATCTTCAGCCAGCGCTCGGCGCCGAGCGAGGAGTGGCCGACCACCATGACCGCGGCCAGCAGCACCAGGCCCACCACATAGGTCGGATAGGCGACGACGAACCAGACGCGCAGGTCGGTCACCGCCAGCACGATCATCAGCAAGAGGAAGGCGCCGAACAACAGCATGTGCTGCGCCGCCCAGGGCTGCCAGTGGCCGCCGGCGATCGAGTACTGCATCAGCCCGCCGGCGCAGGCGATCAGGGTGATCACCCCGGTCAGCCGCCAGTCGATCTGGCCCAGCTTGACGCTCAGCCGGTCGCGTTCGCCGGGACGGGTGATGGCGCTGGCGGTCATGCGGTCTGTCCGGGCAGGGGCGTCGGCGGCGGCGGCGCCGCGCCCTCGGGCAGCTGGCCCGGCGGCGGCGTCGGCATGGCCGGCAAGGGCGTCGGCGTCTCGATGCGGGCGCGCACCTGCGGATCCTTGAGCAGGGCCACGCGCATGATCTCCCGCGCCCGCGGCGCGGCCGCCGCCGCGCCGAAACCGCCGTGCTCGACCAGGACGCTCATGGCGTAGCGCGGATCGTCGGCGGGGGCGAAGGCGATGAACCAGGAATGGTCGCGGTCGGCCCAGGCGCCGACGGCGCCGTGCGCGCCGTGGCCGCCGGCATAGGAGTGGGCCTGGGCGGTGCCGGTCTTGCCGGCCATCATGATCGGGCCAAGGCCGAGCTTGGCCGCCCCGGCCGCGGTGCCGCTGGTGACCACCGCGGCCATGGCCTCGCGGATGAAGGCCAAATTGTCCGGCTTGAACGGCAACTCCGGCGCCCGGCTGCCGGGCGGCTGCACCACCCCGCCGATGGACTCGATCAGGCGCGGGTTCAGCGCCCGGTTGCCATTGGCCAGCCGCGAACACATGACGCAGAGCTGCAGGGCGTTGACGTTGACATAGCCCTGGCCGATCCCCATCGAGGGCGTCTCGCCGGGGTGCCAGACCGGGTCTTTCGGGAAGGCCGCCCGCTTATAGGCGGTATCGGGAATGAGGCCCGGCTTCTGGCCCGGTATGCCGATGTCGTAGAGGCCGCCCAGCCCGAACTTCCGCGCCACCGCCGCGATCGCGTCCGGCCCGATGGCCAGCGCCGTCTGGTAGAAATAGATGTCGCAGGACTGGGCGATGCCGCCCTTCATATCCAGCGTGCCGTGCGCCTTGTCGCAGTGCCAGACGCGCCCGCCCCACGACCAGGACCCGGCGCAGGTGTGGGTGGTGTCGCGGCTGATGCCGTGCTCCAGAGCCGCCAGGGCGACCATGGTCTTGAAGGTCGAGCCCGGCGGATAGGTGGCGGTCAGCGCCTTGTTGAACAGCGGCTTGTGGTCGTAATTGGCCAGCGCGCTGTATTCGACGGCGGTCAGTCCCTTGACGAAGCGGTTGGCGTCGAAGCTGGGCGCCGACATCAGGCAGAGGATGTCGCCGGAGCGGCAATCCATCATCACCGCCGCCCCGGACTCCTCGCCGAACACCTCCAGCGCCCGGTTCTGGAT
>DASYAQ010000289.1:0-14498 GCA_036501225.1 Caulobacteraceae bacterium
CCATCCGATCGTCGACATCTTCGCCACCCTGCCGTTCGAGATGCCGGCCCTGATGTTCCACGACGCCGAGGCCGGCGCGGCGATGATGACGGCGGGCCGCAACGTCTCGGACCCCAACTTCCTGCAGACCTATCTGGTGCAGAACGCCCGCCAGCTCGGCATGGCCGGCCGCATCCTGTTTCCGATCCCCGATCGTGGCCTGGCCAGCCGCATGTACCGGATCAAGGCCAAGACCATCCTGGTCTGGGGCGATTCCGACCGCGCCATCCCGCCGGTCTACGCCCAGGAGTTCAAGCGCCGCATCAAGGGCGCCCAGCTGGTCTCCATCCCCGAAGCCGGGCACATGGTCATCTTCGAAAAGACCGACCAGGTGGCGGACGCGATCAAGCGACTGGCCTGAAAACCTCTCCCTCTGGGACTCTCTGGGAGAGGTGCTTCAGGGTCGCCGCGGCGCGCGCACCGCCCTCGGCAGATCGTCGAACAGGCCGGGTCCGTCGTCGCCGATTTGGGCGCCTTCGATCTGCAACAGCCGTAGCTTGGTGACGACCCCGCCATTGGCCGAGAAGCCGCCCAGCTTGCCGCCCGCCGCCAGCACGCGATGACAGGGGACCACGATGGCGAAGGGGTTGCGGCCAAGCGCCTCGCCGACGGCGCGGGCCTGCAGCGGGTCGCCGAGCCGCGTGGCGATCTCGCCATAGGTCAGGGTCTGGCCGGGGGGGATGGTGCGGGCGACCTCGTAGACCGCTCTCGGGAAGGCGGCGACGTCGTCCATGTCCAGCGCGATCGCGCCCAGGTCGCGCGCCTCGCCGCCGACCAGGGCGGTGACGGCGGCGATGGCGTCGCGCACATCGGCCGGCGGGTCGGCCTCGACAATGTCGGGAAAGCGCCGCCTCATGCGCGCTCGCGTCCTGGCGGCATCGGATTCCGGCAGCTGCACGCCCTTCAGGCCGCGCTCGCCCCAGGCGACGGCGCAGGCGCCGATGGCGGTGTCGAACAGGCAATAGCCGGGCGTGGTCATGGCCGTCTCGTTCCTATCGCGATTTAGAACCCATGCTATGGGTCGGTTTCAAGCCCGATCCAGGAGGACCGATTGCACCGCATTCCAGCCCTGGCGGCGATCTTTATCTTGGCTTTGGGGTCCGCCGCGCGTGCGGCGGAGACGGCCGATCCCTTCCTTTGGCTGGAGGATGTCACGGGCCCCCGCGCCATGACCTGGGTGCGGGCGGAGAACGCCAGGACGGTCGGCGTGCTGGAAGGCGACCATCGCTTCGCCGGCCTCGATGCCGACGCCCTGAAGATCGCCGAGGCTGTCGATCGTATTCCGACGCCGGAGCTGATCGGCGACCAGGTCTATAATTTCTGGCGCGACGACGCCCATGTGCGCGGTGTCTGGCGGCGGACCAGCAAGGCGGACTATGCGCGCGCCGATCCGCATTGGGCGACGGTGCTCGATCTCGACCAGCTTGCGGCCAGCGAACACGCCAACTGGGTCTGGGAAGGCGCCAACTGCCCGCCGCCAACCTACAAGCGCTGCATGATCGCGCTGTCGGACGGCGGCGAGGACGCCACCACCGAGCGCGAGTTCGATCTGACCACCAAGGCCTTCGTGCCCGGCGGCTTTGTCCTGCCGCACAGCAAGCAGACCGTCGACTGGCTGGACGACGACACCCTGATCGTCTCGCGCGACTGGGGCCCCGGCACCATGACCGCGTCCGGCTATCCCTTCGTGGTCAAGACGCTGAAGCGCGGCCAGAACCTGGACCAGGCCTTTGAGGTCTATCGCGGCCAACCGAGCGACGTTTCGGTCGATCCGCTCGTTCTGCATGACGGCCAGGGCCACAAGGACGCGCTGATCACGCGAGGAATCGACTTTTTCCATTCCGAGACCCGCGACCTGAGCATCGGCTATGGGGTCACCCATCTCTCGGGCGGCAAGCCCATCGTCAGGCTCGCCCTGCCGGACCAGGTGACGATCAACGGCCTGCTGGACGGGCGGCTGATCTTCACCACCGAACAGGAATGGACTTTCGGCGGTGTCTACAAGGCCGGATCCCTGCTGGCCTTCACGCCGGCCAGCCTGGCCGCGCCGCCGCCGACGACGCTGGCCTGGGAGAATGGCAGCCACCTGATCTTCGAGCCGACGGCGCGCCAGACGGTCGATGAGGTCGGCGTCACCCGCGGCCGCGTGGTCGCTTCGATCTATGACAATGTCCGCGGCGGCCTGGTCTCCTTCCGGCCGGTGGACGGCCAGGGCTGGGAGCGCGTCGCCCTGCCGGTCGCGGCCAACTCATCGGTCGGCATCGCCACCGCCAACGACCTCGATGACGGGCTCTATTACAACGTCAGCGGCTTCCTCGATCCGCCGCGCCTCTACCAGGCCGACGCGGCGAACGGTGTGGCTTCGCTGATGAAGTCCCTGCCCGCCCGCTTCGACGCTTCGCGCGATGCGGTCGATCAATATGAGGCCGCCTCGACCGACGGGACCAAGATCCCCTATTTCGTCGTGCATCCGAAGGGCATGGCGCTGGACGGGGCGAACCCGACCATCCTCTACGCCTATGGCAGCTTCCAGGTCTCCGAGACGCCCTTCTATTCGGGCATCGACGGCAAGCTCTGGCTCGAGCGCGGCGGGGTCTTTGTCCTGGCCAATATCCGCGGCGGCGGCGAGTTCGGCCCGGCCTGGCACGAGGCGGCGCTGAAGACCCACCGCCAGGTCGCCTTCGACGACTTTGCCGCCGTGGGCCGCGACCTGATCGCGCGCAAGATCACCAGCCCGCGCCGGCTGGGTATCCAGGGCGGCTCCAACGGCGGGCTTTTGATGGGGGTCGAGTTCACCCAGCATCCGGAGCTCTGGCGCGCGGTCGACATCCAGGTGCCGCTGCTCGACATGCTGCGCTACGAACAGATCGCCGCCGGCGCCTCCTGGGTCGGCGAGTACGGCTCGGCAGCCAATCCGAAAGAGCGCGCCTTCCTGGCTTCCATCTCGCCCTATGCCAACCTGAAGGCCGGCGTCGCCTATCCGGAGCCTTTCGTCTGGACCACCTCGAAGGACGACCGGGTCGGCCCGCAACACGCGCGCAAGTTCGCCGCCGCCCTGGCCGCGCTCGGCGACCCCTACCTGTTCTACGAGGTGATCGAAGGTGGCCATGGCGCCGGCGCCAACCTGAAGGAAGACGCCCACACCGAAGCGCTCGAGATGACCTATTTCATCCGGAAGCTGATGGACTGAGGCGGAGTCGGCCGAACTAGAACTCCTTCCCCCTCGATGGGGGAAGGGAAGGGTTGGGGGTGTTCGCGCGGGCGTTGACGGCTGGGCTCTATTGGCTCGGCGCCCACTCGCATGCTTCGACAGATTCAGCGGCCACACCCCCACCCAACCCTCCCCCATCGAGGGGGAGGGCTATCTAAATTCAACCCATCTGAGCTCCCGATTCCGTCCCAGCCGCACGACCACATCCGCCCGTGCGGGCATCTCGGCCTGGATATGGCGGGTCAGGCGTTCATAGTGCTGGATGAAGACGGCGATGTCGGCGTCGCTCATGCCGGGCTTGGGCAGCTTGTGCTCCTGCTCCTGGCGCCAACCGAGGACCACCGTGAAGCTCGGGACCGTGAACACGGCCAGCAGACCGAAGTCGGCGAACAGCCTCTGATAGGGGCCGGCCAGCTGGGTGTTGGCATAGGTGCGCCAGATCGCTTGCGGGTCGCCCACGCGCTCCAGGGCGTTCACCGGCCGCCGCAGCGCCGCCTGGGCTTGCGGCCGGGCCCCGACGCACCAGCCTTCGAACAGGATGACGTCGAAGGGCCCCTCCAGCGGCGTCCATCGATCGGGCGGCAGGCGGTCGTCGCTCGCCTTGTCGAAGCGGGGCATGATCGTCCGGCCGGGCCGGGCCAGGGCGTCCAGCAGGTCGAGGCCAAGCGCGACCTCGTGGGTGCCGGGCACGCCGCGGGTGAGCAGCAGCGGGTGCACCGCGGCCGCCAGCCGCCGGCGCGCCTCCAGCGGCAGATAGAGGTCGTCCAGCGACAGGATTACGGCGCGAAGGCCGTCCGCCACCAGCAGCCGTTGCAGCACCCGGGCGCCGGTGGTCTTGCCCGATCCTTGCGGCCCGCACAGGCCGATGCGATACCCTGGGCCGTGCGCGCGCGCCGCCTCGGCGATCCCTGCGGCGAGCGGAACGTGCAGACGTTGAATCACGCCCCCATAGGCGGCGGGCAAACGCTCCGAACGCAGCAGATCGGTGAAATCCGGATTCATGCTGGCGGATTTGCACGTCGCGTGAAGCGGGTCCACAATAGGGACCATTACCGAAGACGGATTTTTCTATGTCTGATTCTCAAGGCGCGTCGTTAGGCGCGCCGCTCAGTGAGGCTTTGCGTCCCGAAATCGACGTCAAGGCCATGCCGCACATCATTCGGCGAATCGTGATGATGGCCTTCAAGGTCGATCCGGTTCAGGTGGCCTTGGCAATGATTTGCATGCTCGGGGCCGCCGTCGCCAACCTGACGGTGCCGCGTCTTTTCGGCTCGGCCGTCAACCAGATCACGCATTTGCTGACCGCGGCGGCGCAGGCCCGCGCGGCGCATATGAGCGTCTCCCAGGCGGCTCTGGTGCACGGGAGATCGGAGCACGCGCTCTGGTTCGCGGCGATCCTCATCCTTGTCGCCACCACCATTCAAGGCGTGCTGACCGGTGTCGGCGGCTACAACGGCGAACGCGTCAGCCAAAAGGTCGCCTACGTCCTGAGGCTCGACTACTTTCGCCAACTGCAACGGCTGTCGTTCGGATTCCACGACAAGATCCACTCCGGCGACCTGATCACCCGCGGGATGATCGACCTCGAAGGCACGCGGGCGTTCATCCAGAACGGGCTGATGACGTCGCTGACCCTGGTGTTGCTGCTCGTGGTGGCGACGACGATGATGTTCGCCTCCGACTGGATTATGGCTTTGCTGGCGCTCACCTTCGTGCCGATCAGCATCTATACGCTGGCCCGGGTCGGTTTTCTGCTGCGCCTCGCCATGATGCGGGTGCAGACCTTGATGAGCGTGCTGACCCTGGTGATGGAGGAGAACCTCCAGGGCATCCGCGTCGTCCGCTCCTACGCAGCGCGCGCGTTCGAGATGGCCAAGTTCGACAACGCCGCCACGGAAGCCCTGACCCAGGCCTATCAGCGCATTCTCCTGCGCATGCGCGCGATACGGACCACCACGCTGACCTTCTATATCTCCCAGGGGCTCGTGCTCTGGTACGGCGGCCACAAGGTCGCCGAGGGGACGATGTCGCCGGGCCGGCTGACCGAATTCATCCTTTACCTCAACATGCTGCAGGGCCCTGTACGGCAGGTGATCATGATCGTCCTATCGGCCTCCCGCGCCACCGTCTGCGGTGGACGGCTGTTCGAAATTCTCGATATCGAGCCGACCATAGTCGACAAGCCGAACGCTCGGCCGCTTGCGCCGGTCGACGGCGTGCTGCGCTTCGACCACGTCGACTTCGCCTACGACGCGGGCAAGCTTGTGCTTGAGGACATCAGCTTCTCCGTCGGCCGCGGCCAGACCCTAGGGATCGTCGGGCCCCCGGGTTCTGGCAAGTCGACAATCGCCAACCTCATCCCGCGTTTCTATGAAGTCACCAGCGGCGCCATCATGATCGACGGCGTCGATATCCGCGATGTGACGCTTGAGTCCCTGCGCGAATATGTCGGCCTGGTGCAGCAGGAAGCCTTCCTGTTCGACTCCTCGGTGACGAACAACGTCGCCTACGCGGACCCATGGGCGGAAGAGACGCGAATCGTCGGCGCCACCAAGACCGCGCAGTTGCACGACTACATCTCCCATTTGCCGGACGCCTATGGGACGCGGGTAGGCGAGCGCGGCGTGGCTCTTTCCGGCGGTCAGCGCCAGAGGATGTCGATCGCGCGCGGCGTTGTCCCCGGGCCCGGCATCATGATCTTCGATGACTCAACGGCGGCCATCGACGCGGTCACCGAAAAGCGTGTGCGCGACTCGCTGGCCGAAGCCACCAAGGCCAAGGCGACCATCATCATCGCCCACCGCCTGTCGTCGCTGATGCACGCCGACGAAATCATCCTCCTGGAGGAGGGGCGCATCGTCGAGCGCGGCACCCATGCCGAGCTCCTGGCGCTCGGCGGCGAATACTTCGACCTGTATTCGCTGCAGACCCGCACCGAGCAGGGCCTGTCGACCGCGGACGCCAAGATCAAACGCAAGGTGACGGAGGCCGCGGAATGATCCTCCTTCGCGCTACGCGCTTCGGAGGACAGGTCCTCCACATCCTGTCCTTTTCGGCAGGACGCGTCTTCCGAAGCTCCGTCAGGAGCGCAGGGAGATGAGTGATTTTGCCTTCGATCGCGAGGCGCCCGCGCCGGGTCCGCCGCCTCAGCGCCGCCGCAACGCCAATCTGGGCACCGCGGACGGCGAAGAAATCTTCATGTCGTTCGACACCCGTATCGTGCGGCGCTTCTCGGCCTATCTGAAGCCGCACCCCTGGTCGATCATCGGCGCCATGGCCGCCGCCATCGCCTCGTCGATCACCCAGGTCACGATACCGGTGTTGATCGGTCTGGTCGTCACGGCCGCCACCAGCGGCCCTGACCGAGGGCATCGGATCGACATGCTGGTCGTCGCCCTGGTCGTGATGGTGATCGCCTTCACCATTACTTCGCTCGTTTCGCAATGGCTGAGCACGAAGCTGGCGCAGAAGGTCATTTTCGACGTCCGCCGTTCGATGTTCGAACACTTCCAAACGGTCGCCCTGTCGTTCATGGACAAGACCCATGTGGGCAGGATCATGAGCCGCCTGCAGGGGGACGTGAACGCGCTGCAGGAGTTCCTGGAGAGCACGACGAGCACGGTCGGCGACATCGTCATGCTGGTCGGCATCGTCGGCTACATGTTGTGGAAAAACTGGGAGCTTGGGCTGCTCACCATGCTGGTGCTGCCAACCCTGGTCGGCATCCGCGCGGTCTGGCTGCCCTATTCGAAGATCACCTTCCGCCGCGCGCGCGACGCCTCCTCGATCGCCAACGGGGCGCTTGCGGAAAACATCAGCGGCGTGCGCACCGTGCAGGAGACGCGCCGAGAGGCGATGAACTTCGAACTCTACGAGGAGAAGGCCCGCGACAACATGAAGGCGCAGGTCGAAAGCGCCTTCCTGGCCGGCCTGATGAGTCCGGCGGTGGCGATCCTCACCGGAGCGGCCATGGCGATGATCATCGTCGTCGGTGGCAACATGGTGCTGGGCTCTGTCCTCGAGGTGGGGACGCTGGTCGCCTACGTGATCCTAGTGCAGAAGTTCTTCGAGCCGGTGCGCACGCTCTCCATGCAATACACCGGCCTCCAGCGCGCCATGGCCGCCGGCTACCGCATCTTCGAGGTGCTGGACGTGCCCACGACCATCACCGACAAGCCGGACGCCGTCGAGCTGAAGGACATCGAGCCGACGGTCGAGCTGGAACACGTCACCTTCGGTTACAATCCCGACCAGCCGGTGCTGAGGGACGTCTCGATCAAGGTGAAACCGCACCAGGTCGTCGCCCTGGTCGGCCCAACCGGCTCAGGCAAGACCAGCATCATCTCGCTCGTGCGGCGCTTCTACGAAGTCAACAAGGGCCGGGTTCTGGTTGGCGGCCATGACGTGCGCGACGTGACGCTGGGCTCCCTCGGCAAGGTCATCGGCATGGTGCTGCAGGAGCCCTTCCTGTTCACCGGCACGATCGAGGAGAATATCCGCTACGCCTCCGACGCAACCCACGATGAGATCGTCGAGGCGGCCAAGGCGGTGCGGGCGCACGACTTCATCGTACGCCTGCCGCAGGGCTACGACACCCCGCTGGGCCAGCGTGGCCGGAATATCTCGCTGGGCCAGCGTCAGCTGCTGTCGTTCGCCCGCGCGCTGGTGATCAATCCGCAGATCCTCATCCTCGACGAGGCCACCGCCAATATCGACAGCTTCACCGAGCTGGAGATCCAGCGCGCCTTGAAGGCGCTGTTCGCCGGCCGCACCTGCCTGGTCATCGCCCACAGGCTGGCCACGGTGCGCGACGCCGACGAGATCATCGTGCTGCAACAAGGTCGGATCGTGGAGCAGGGTGCGCACGATGCGCTGATGGCCAAGGGCGGCCTCTACGCCAACCTCTACGCCTCCAGCCACGGCTCCTTCGACGACCTGCCCGGCGAAGGCGAAGACCGCGCCGACAAGGGCGCGTTCGCGCTGCAGACCTAAGCCCGGCGCACCTTCTCCCGCAGGGGGAAAAGGGCGCGCCTTTTATGGATCAGTGGCAACCTGCTCTTCCTCGGCCGGCTTGGCGAAGAAGGTCGCCGTGAGGCTGATCGCGGCCGCGGCCATCAGCCAGAGCCCCGGCACGGCGCGGTTGCCGGTGGCGTGGACCAGCAGGGTCGAGATGGCCGGGGTGAAGCCGCCGAACAGCGCCGTGGCCGAGCTGAAGGCCAGGGAGAAGCCTGAGGCGCGCACCTCGGCCGGAATGATCTCGGTCAGATAGGCGACCAGGGCGCCGTTATAGCCGCCGAACACGAAGGAGAACCAAAGCTCGACGGCCAGGAGCCGCCCGAACGAGGGCGCGTGCACCAGCCAGAGCATGGCCGGATAGGCGCTGAGCAGCATGGCGGCGCTGATGGCGATCAGCACCGGCTTGCGGCCGATCCGGTCGGAGACCGCGCCCATCACCGGCAGCCAGACGAAGTTGGATGCGCCCACCAGCAGCGTCACCACGAACACCGGCAGGCTGGCCAGGTGCAGGGTCTGGGTGCCGAAGGCCGGGGTATAGATGGTGATCATGTAGAAGGTGACCGTGGTCAGCACGGTCAGCGTCATGCCGGTCAGCACGCGGCGCCAGTGGCCGGCAAGCCCGCGCAGGATCTCGCCCCAACTCGGATGCACGGTTCGCGCCTTGAAGACCGCCGTCTCCGGCAGCGAGCGGCGCAGGAAGAGCAGTAGCGGCACGATCAGGCAGCCGAAGCCCAGCGGAAGGCGCCAGCCCCAGTCCGCCAGGGCCTGGGCCGAAAGCTGGGTCGCCAGCAGGATGCCGAAGGCGGCCGACAGCACCACCGCCACCTGCTGGCTGCCCGACTGCCAGGCCGTGTAGAAGCCCTTGCGGCCCGGCGGCGCGATCTCGGCCAGATAGACCGAGACGCCGCCCAGCTCCATGCCGGCGGAAAGCCCCTGCAACAGCCGCCCGCCCAGGATCAGGATCGGCGCGGCCAGGCCGATGGTCCGATAGCCGGGGGTCAGCGTCAGCGAAACGATGCCCACCGACATCAGGCTGAGCGTCAGCAGGAGCCCGGCGCGGCGGCCATACCTGTCGGCATAGGCGCCCAGCACGATCGCGCCAAGCGGCCGCATCAGGAAGGCCGCGCCGAAGGTCATGAAGGAGGCCAGCAGCGAGATGAAGGGATCGCGGCTGGGGAAGAAGGTCGCCCCGATGGCGGCGGCGTAATAGCCGAAGATCTGGAAGTCGTACATTTCCAGGAAGTTGCCGCCGGCCACCCGGACGACCGGCCAGACTCCCGCCTCACGCCCCGCTGGTTCCGCCAATCCGCTGCTCCCCCGTCAGATCGCTCGATGGCGCGGACTTACCCGGGCCGTGAAGGCCCACGCAAGCCGATCGCCCGGTTTGACATCGCCTGCGGTCGACGGCCATAGTCGCCGACAGACTTGAGGACTCCGCCATGACTGGGGACATCGCCTAGCGGCCAGACCGCACCGCTCGCCCGGCCTTCATCTGCGGCTGGCGCCCCCACGTCTCGATCGTCCTCGGAAATCCCCATGTCATTCCTTCGCAATGACGCGATCAACCGCGTCAATCTGCACTCCGCCGTCCAGGCCCTCGCCCAGGCGAGCGGCGGCGTCTTTTTTCTGGTCTTCCTGCTGCGGGCGGGCGTCTCAGTGCCCATCGTCCTGACCGCCCAGGCGGCTATCCAGGCCGTTCGCTTCGTGGTGCGCCCCGCGATCCTGCCGCTCGCCAAGCGGTGGGGTCTGAAGCCGTTACTGCTGCTTGGGGCCATCGGCCTGGCGCTCCAGTATCCGCTGCTGGCGGAAGTCCATGGCGTCGGCGGCGGCTTGGCCCTGCTCTGCGCCGTCACCGCGCTCGGCGAGGTCTTCTATTGGCCGACCTACAACGCCTATTTCGCCGCGCTCGGCGACGCCGAGCATCGCGGCCAGCAGATTGGTGCGCGCGAAGCGCTGACAGCCGTGGCAGGCATTATCGCCCCGCTTCTTGGCGCTGGGATGCTGGTGACGCTGGGTCCTCGCCCGATGTTCGCGGCTGTTGGTCTAGTCCAGGTGCTTTCAGTCCTGCCGTTGATCGGCGCGCCGAACGTTGCGGTCAGGCGGGTCGCGCCCGGCGCTCTTTTGGCGGCGCGCCTGGGCGCCATGCTGTTCGCCATCGACGGATGGTTCGACGCTTCGTTCCTGTTTGTCTGGCAGATCGCGCTCTTCGTCTCGCTCGGCGAGAGCTTCTCCGCCTATGGCGGGGCGATGGCGCTGGCCGGGCTCGCCGCCGCCGGCTTTGGCCTTTTCTTGGGCCGCCACGTAGATGCGGGTCATGGCGCTCGCGCCGTGGTCATCGCCTATGGGGTCACAGCCGTCGTCGTGCTCCTACGCGCCGCCAGCCTCGGCTCCCCGTGGCTGGCGGTCGCCGCCAACGCGCTCGGCGCCCTTCTCGGCTCGCTGATGCTGCCGGCGGGTTCGGCGATCTCCAACCTCGCCAAGGCCTCGCCATGCCCCATGCGGTTCTACATCGCCAGCGAGGGCGCCTGGGACGTAGGGGGGGTGTTTGGCTGCCTCGTCGCGGCGGCGCTAGCGGCGTTCGGCGTCTCGCTGTCCGTCTGCATCCTGTTGGCGCTGCCGGCTCTGGCTGTGGCGGCGCGGTTGCTTGGCGGCTACTACGCAAGCCCTTGACCCAGGCGGATCTGCTCGCGCCGGCTTGTCCTGGGGCCCTGATGGCTTGATGATAGACGGGCCGCCAAGTTCGCGGCCGCCTGAAGAGACACCGAAAAGCATGGCTTCCACGACAGCGGCGGCGAACGCCGCGGCGATCACCTTCACGGTCAACGGCGCCGTCCGCGCGCTGGACCTGGACCTCCGCACCACCCTGCTCGACGCCCTGCGCGAGCACCTCGACCTGAAGGGCACGAAAAAGGGCTGCGACCACGGTCAGTGCGGCGCCTGCACCGTGCTGGTGAACGGGGTGCGGATCAATTCCTGCCTGTCGCTGGCGGTGATGCACCAGGGCGACGAGATCACCACCATCGAGGGCCTGGGCGCGGCCGACGATCTGAGCGACCTGCAGGTCGCCTTCCTCGACCGCGACGCCTTCCAGTGCGGCTATTGCACGCCCGGCCAGATCTGTTCGGCCACCGGCATGCTGGACGAGGCGGCCAAGGGCTGGCCCAGTTCGGCCACCGACGACCTGAACACCGCCGAGATCGATCTGACCGATGCCGAGATCCGCGAACGGATGAGCGGCAACATCTGCCGCTGTTCGGCCTATCCGCAGATCCTCGACGCCATCCGCGATGTGGCGGGAGCCGCCGCATGAAGCCCTTCACCTACGAACGCGCCGCAGATCCCGCCGCCGCCGCCAAGGCCGCCGCCGAGACCCCCGGCGCCCGCTTCCTGGCCGGCGGCACCAACCTGCTCGACCTCATGAAGCTGGATATCGAGACGCCGGCCCACGTGATCGATGTCGGCCGGCTGCCGCTGGCGCGGATCGAGGATGCCGGCGACGGGGCGTTGCGCATCGGGGCCATGGCCACCAACAGCGCCGTCGCCGCCGACCCCCGCGTGCGTCGGTCCTATCCGGTGCTGGTCGAGGCGCTGCTGTCGGGCGCCTCGCCGCAGCTGCGCAACAAGGCCACCACCGGCGGCAACCTCGTGCAACGCACCCGCTGCGCCTATTTCTACGACACCGCCAAGCCCTGTAATAAGCGCCAGCCGGGCGCCGGTTGCGCCGCCATCGGCGGCCTGAACCGAATGAGCGCCATCCTTGGAACCAGCGACGCCTGCATCGCCACCCATCCCTCCGACATGGCCGTGGCGCTGAGCGCGCTGGACGCCAGCGTCGAAACGGTGGCGCCTGACGGATCCGGGCGGACCATCGGCATCGACGACCTGCATCGCCTGCCCGGCGAGACGCCGCAGATCGAGACCAGCCTGGCCACGGGCGAGCTGATCACCGGCATCGTCCTGCCGGCGCCGCCGCCGGGCGCGCAGTCCTATCGCAAGGTGCGCGACCGCGCCTCCTACGCCTCCGGCCTGGCCAGCGTCGCCATGGCCGGCGACCGCATCGCGCTGGGCTGCGTGGCGCTGAAGCCCTGGCGGGCGCACAAGGCCGAGGCCGCGCTCAAGGCCGGCGCGCCGCCCAGGGTCGCCGCCGAGGTCGAACTGGCCCCGGCCCACGGCAATGGCGGCAACAATTTCAAGATCAATCTGACCTGCCGGTTGATGACCGCGGTCATTCAGGACGGGCGCCGCTGATGTCCACCACCCTCGCCGACTACGCCGCCCCCAATCCGGTCAGCCGCAACCGTTCCGGCATCATCGGCCGCGCCGTCGATCGCTATGAAGGCCCGCTGAAGGTCAGTGGAACCGCGCCCTATGCCTACGAGGTCGAGACCCCGTCGCCGCCGGTCTATGGCGTGGTGATCGGGGCCGAGATCGCCTGCGGCCTGGTCCGTTCGATTGACGATGCCGCCGCCCGCGCCGCGCCTGGCGTCAAGCTGGTCTGGCACGCCTTCAGCCGGCCCGCGAACCAGCCCGAAATGGGCGCGCGCTCCTATGTCGGCAGCCAGCACGGCGCCAAGCCGGTGTTCTCCGAGCCGAATGTCCGCTTCTTCGGCCAGCCGGTCGCCTTCGTCGCCGCCGACACGCTGGAGAACGCCCAGGGCGCGGCCGAGCTGATCCGGATCACCTATGACGAGACGCCCGGCGACTATGTGTTCGATCCGGCCGAGGGCGAACCGGTCGACGGCGAATCCCGCGTCGGCGATTTCGAGGCGGCCTTCGCCACCGCGCCGGTGCAGCTGGACGAGGTCTATACCACCCCGATCGAGAACCACTGCCAGATGGAGCCTTGCGCCACCACGGCCTGGTGGAAGGACGGCGCGGTGACGGTCCATACCTCGGTGCAGATGATCAAGCCGCCGCAGCACCTGCTGGCCGAGACGCTGCAGATTCCGCGCACCAACGTGCACCTGCTGTCGCGCTATATCGGCGGCGGCTTCGGCGGCAAGGGCTCGACCTACGAGGACCTGGAAATGGCCGCCCTGGCCTCGCGCGAGCTGGACCAGCCGGTCAAGATCGCGCTGACCCGCCAGCAAATGTTCAACGCCACCGTCCATCGCCCGGCCACGGTCCAGCGGGTGCGGCTTGGCGCGACGGCCGAGGGCGTGCTGACCGCCTTTGGGCTGGAAGCCGACACCCATTGCGCGCGCGGCGCGCCGTTCGTCGAACGCGCCGCGAACTTCTCGCGAGGACTTTACGCGGCGCCCAATCGTTTAACCGGCCACACCCTGCACAAGCTGGACATCGCGGTGGCCAGCGCCATGCGCGCGCCGGGCGAGGCCTCGGGCATGCTCAGCCTGGAATGCGCCATGGACGAGCTGGCCGAGCGCGTCGGCCTGGATCCCATCGAGCTGCGGATCAGGAACGAGGCGCACGTCCACCCCGAGACCGGCCATCCGCACTCGGCGCGGCAGCTGATCGAATGCATGACCGACGGCGCCGAAAAGTTCGGCTGGGACCAGCGCAACCCCAAACCCGGCCAGACCCGCGACGGCGAATGGTTGGTGGGCTTAGGGATGGCCGCCGCCATCCGCGGCAACTTCCTGCTCCCGGCCAAGGCCGCCATGCGGGTCGAGGCCGACGGCCGGGTCATGGTGCGCCAGGGCATGACCGACATCGGCACCGGCTCCTACACCATCATCGCGCAGATCGCCGCCGAGACCATGGGCGTGCCGATCGAGCAGGTGACGGTCGAGATCGGCGATTCCGGCTTCGCGCCCGCCCCCGGCTCCGGCGGCCAGTTCGGCGCGGCCAGCGCCGGCTCGGCCGTCTACGAAGGCGGCATGCTGATGCGCGAGACCCTGGCCGGCATGGCCGCCGGCGATCCGGCCTCGCCGCTGTATGGCGCGGCGCTGGACGAGATCGACTTCCGCGACGGCCTGATCACCGCCTCCAACAAGTCGGAGACCCTGCAGGCCCTGGTCTCGCGGCTGGCGCCGTCCGGCGTCGAGGTGGTCGGCGATTCCATGCCGGTGGCGGAATCGCGCACCTTCTCCCAGCACGCCTACGGCGCCCACTTCGTCGAGGTCGCGGTCAATACGGTCACCGGCGAGGCCCGGCTGCGCCGCATGCTGGGCGTCTTCGCCTGCGGCCGCATCCTCAACGCCAAGACCGCGCGCAGCCAGATCACCGGCGGCATGATCTGGGGCGTCGGCCAGGCCTTGACCGAGTTCAACGC
>DASYAQ010000290.1:0-2671 GCA_036501225.1 Caulobacteraceae bacterium
AGAAGCGTTGCTTCTTCCCGGCGTTCATCGGGTCGGCGAGGGCCTGGTTGCCGTCGCGCAGGTCGGTGGAGAGCCACCGGGGGGCCTTGGTGATGGTCCGGCCCGGCCATTGGCGGTCCGGCAGGTCGACTTGAGGAAAGGGGCGGTACTTGACCGACGGGTCGCGCAGCATCGTGGCGTCTCTCATTCAGAGCGAAGACAAGTCGGGGATAGGAGGCTGGCGTGCCGCCGCCGGAACAGCCGCTTAGGTCCGGCGGCCGCCGGTAAGTCGCCCGAAGGCGAGATGCAGAGCTGCGAAGCCGCTGACCATGAAGCCTCTTAGCCTCCAGGGGCGGCCGTGACTAGCTCGAGCCGCCGATCCGGGGATCGCACTCGCCAACGGGAGGTCCGCTGCCTGGACGGCCAACCGCGACCGTCGGTTATGCGCCCGGCAAGGATCGCAGACGTCTGCGTCCGGGATGACGCCGGAACCTGGTTTGCCCGTGATTGGCACGCCGAGCGTGTGGTCGATGATAACGGACCATGGTCTGGTCTTGCGCCCAGTCCGTCCGCGAAGTCGACCACGCCGGAGTCCGCGAAGGTGACACGGCCGCTCTATGCGGCCGAGCGGCGCTGCGCGATCGCTTCGATGGCGGCCGAGTGTGTGCTGCCCCACTCGCAGAGCGGCAGAAGCGCCTTGGCCAGGCTCCGTCCCAGCGGGGTGACCGAATATTCCACCTTCGGCGGAATCTCCCTGAAGTCGGCCCGCTCGATGATGCCGTCCGCCTGCAGCTCGCGCAGCTGCTGGATCAGCATCTTTTCGCTCACGCCCGACACCAGCCGCTTCAGCTCGCCGAAGCGCCGCTTGCCGGGACCGAGGTGGAACAGGATCAACGGCTTCCATTTGCCGCCCATGACCACCAACGCCGCTTCCAGGCCGCACATGACGGGCGCCGTACTCATCGCGATATCCTCCATGTGAGCACTTACCAAAGGGTAGGTACTGGTCACTCCAAAAGCAACTGCCTACCTCTGCCTCGATCAACCGGGAGGATCGGACGTGGGCAGGCTTGGCGGCAAGATCGCGGTGATCACCGGCGGCAACAGTGGCATAGGTCTGGCGAGCGCAAAGCGGTTCGCCGCCGAAGGCGCCCAGGTCGTCATCACCGGCCGGCGACAACCTGAGCTGGACTCGGCCGTCCGAGCGATCGGCGGCGACGTCCTCGCCGTGCAAGGCGATATCTCCAACCTGGGCGATCTCGATCGGCTGTTCGACACGGTGCGGTCCGCGAAGGGCCACATCGACGTGCTGTTCGCCAACGCCGGGCTGGGGGCGCGTGCGCCCCTCGGACAGATCTCGGAGGAGAGCTTCGACACGGTCTTCGACGTCAACGTCAAGGGAACCTTGTTCACGGTACAGAAGGCCCTGCCGCTGATGACGTCGGGCGGATCGATCATCCTCACCGGTTCGACCACCGCGACCAAGGGCACGGCCGCGTTCAGCGTCTACAGCGCGTCCAACGCGGCGATCCGGAATTTCGCCCGCAGTTGGGCGGTCGACCTCAAGGGCAGCGGCATCAGGGTCAATGTGCTGACGCCGGGGCCGACTGAAACGCCGGGACTGATGAACGGTCTCGAGAGAACCGGGATGCAGGATCGACTGGTGGCCGGCTTGATCGCCGAGGTGCCGCTGGGCCGGATGGGCGATCCGGACGAGACAGCCGCCGTGGCTCTGTTCCTGGCGAGCGACGACAGCAGCTTCATGACCGGCGGCGAGGTGTTCGTGGACGGCGGACAGGCGCAGATCTGACGGCGCTCGCCAGACAAAACCACAGGAGACGGCCATGGCCGATGATGCGCGTATCGGGACTGAGGCCGGCCGCGAGGTCTCGTCGAACCCGGTGATCCGGCTCTGGCCCGGCGGAGCGCCCGGCGGCCTTCCCGGCGTCGGACCGGAGACGACCTTCAGCAGCTCGGCTTTCAGCGGTCGCGAAACCCTTTTCGTGCGCAACGTCTCGAACCCGAGCCTGACCGTGTTCGCGCCCGAGCCGGCCAGGGCCAACGGTGTCGGCGTCATCCTCTGCCCCGGCGGCGCCTGGCGGGTCCTGGCCTGGGAGCTCGAGGGGGTCGACCCGGCGCGCTGGCTGGCGGCGCGCGGCTACACGGTCTTCCTGCTGAAATACCGGGTGCGAGGCACGCCGCCCGACCCGGCCGAATTCGCCGCCGCCATGGCCAACAGGGCCGCCGGGGCATCGACCGTGATCCCCCGCGCCAAGGCGCCCCGCACGCTCGCCGATGCAATGGGCGACGAGACCGTCCCTCCCGCGCGGGACGTCGCCGCCGGGGATGGCCGCCGCGCGGTCGAGATCGTCCGCGAGCGGGCCGCCGAGTGGGAGATCAATCCGGAGCGGATCGGCATGATCGGCTTTTCCGCCGGCGCCTTCGTGGCGGCCGACCTCGCCATCGACCCGCGCGCCGCGCCCTTGGCCTTCGTCGCGCCGATCTATGGCGGCGAGACAGGAGGCCGCCCCGTGCCGGCCAACGCGCCACCCCTGTTCACGGCGGTCGCCCAAGACGATCGGATGATGTTGCGGAGCGTCGAGGGCCTCTACGCCGACTGGTCGAGCGCCGATCGCCCGGCCGAACTGCACGTCTTCACCCGCGGCGGCCACGGCTTCGGCATCGGCCAGCG
>DASYAQ010000291.1:0-8558 GCA_036501225.1 Caulobacteraceae bacterium
CCCTGGCCGCCGGCGATCAGCTGCATCGGATCGAAGGGCGGGAACAGACTGGCCGGGTCGCCCGGGACGTCGAGCAGACCCATGGTCGGCTGGGCCGCGGGCAGGCCGGGAAGCAGGCCCTGCGGCTGGCCTTGGAGCGGATCCGGCTGCGGCGTGGGAAAGGGGCCGCTTGGCGGCCAGGGGCCGAGCAGGCCGGCGAAACGGTTATCGACGCTCATGTCCAGATGCCTCCATTGCGGGGCGGCGCTGCGGCGGCACAATCGTCAGCACCTTCCAGCCTTGCTGAAGAACGCTTCGGAATCGTCGAGTTCGAAGGTGACCGGACCCTGGTAGGCGCTGCTGGGAAACTGCACCGAACCGATGCTCGTACCGACGCCGCCGCGCTTGTCGCAGTTGGCCTTGTGGTCGGCGGTCACCCGGGCCGCTCCGCCGGGGGTGAGCGCAATCGTCAGCTTGCACTGATCGTCCGCGCCCAGGCTGTCGGAATACACCCACCGCCCGTCCTGGCGGCTGGCCAGCCCGTAGACGCCGATGTTGTGCTGACGTTCGTTCCAGAGCGAAATTCCGAACCGGAGCCGCCCATCCCGCTGCAGCCGCGCCGCGAACACGCTCAGCGTATTCTCCGGGCCTCGAATGCAATAGACGGCGCTTCGATGCTGAGCCGCCGATGCGGGAGCACTTGCGAGTCCTAGCGCCAGAACAGCGACGCAGGCGGCAATGCGGGAGGTGGTGAATAGCTTGTTTCTGAGGGCCGTGATCATGTTCGCTCCTGGCGCATCTCAATGGTGCGGCTTGGGCGGAAGGGCTCGCAGGGCCGCCACGATGGTTTGGACTCGGTTCGGACTTGCGGCGGCGGGTCAGCATGTTCCGCATTTGTTCTGACGCCGCCCCCGGAGTCAAGCGGGACTGACAGCGCCGACCGTAGGTATCGGTTGTCTGACCGGCGGCCGTGGCGACGAGGTTAGCACCGCGCCAGCTCAGTCGGGCCATTGAGCGTTTTGATCGCTGATCTATAACTGTGAAATGCACCTCCGGCGGATTGCAGCCCTTTTCCTTGTCGTGTCCGTTGCCGGTCTGACGGCCGCAATGGCGCGCCCCGCTAGGCCTCAGACGCCGCCTTATTTCACCTCGGAGAAACAGCTCTATGAGCTATGCGGCCTTCAACCCGGGCTGAAGGGGGTGCCGCCCGCCTGCGAGGTCTATATCCGCGGGGTGATCGACTATATCGAGCTCAACGACTGGGCGATGATGCGGACCGGGCGCAGCCTGCAGCCATCCTGGTGCGCCGAACCCACGCTCACATTGGATCAGATCACCAGGACCGTATTGCGCTACTTGGCGACCCATGCCCATCAAGGCGGTCAGCCGGCCGCGGCCAGCGCCTATCTCGCCCTGGCCGACGGTTTTCCCTGCTCCCGGAAACCGCGTCCACCGGCGCCGCCGCTGGACGCCGGCCAGACGCCACCAGCCTATACGTCCGGCCAGGCGCTATTTGAGTCCTGCCGTAGCACCGAGGCCGAAAGCGGCCCATCGATCTGCAACTTCTACATCATGGGCGTGCTTGACGACATAGCGCTCCAGGACTGGACGATGATGAGTCTCGGTCGGGCGCATCGGCCGGCCTGGTGCGCGCGTTCGCCATTGGTGGCCGGACAGGCCGACAAGATCGTCCTGAGCTATCTGGTCGCCAAACCGGCGGCGCGACGCGAACCGGCGGCCGAAGACGTCTACATGGCTCTGGCGCAGGCTTTTCCATGCACCGGAGCGCCCCCGGCTCGAGACCGGTGGTCCAATACGTGACTGAGGCTCTGGCGCCTTCTCTCTCGTGTGCGCCAGACAGTGTCATCGTCAGCTTCCCGCGGGCGCTCGAATTGGCGACAACGGAGCCGCGCCGCCGCCGGTGCTCGGTGGAGGGAAGAGCAAAGACAGGTAGGAATTGAAGGTCCGGGTCCAGTTGTTCACGAAATCAGAGGCCAACATTCCGGGCTGACCGCCATTCCTGACGATATGTAATTCGGCGGCATGCGGGCTCAGGCCGGCCCTTATCAGCGCATCAACCGCCGTCTCTCCCGGGGGTGCGGTCAGCAAGGCAATGCTTCCTGTCGGTCCTTGCTGATGCGCGATGTAGAGTTGCGCTGACGTTGGCGGAGCCTTTAGCGCCCTTGTCAACGAGGCCTTGTCGGATGCCAGCAGGTCTGCGGCGGCAGCGACCTGCTGATCAGTGTCTTTTATGTCAGTGCCACCCATGCGAACAAACGTGGCTGGTTGAAACTGAAATAACCCAGCCGCCCGACCGTTGCTTTGCGTGGGGTCGAGCCTGCTTTCGGCGTAGGCGATCCCAGCCAGGGTCAATCGATCATCAAGCGACACGTGCCGATCTGCCGCCGCCTGATCGATTTGTGTCGCGATCGACTTCTGGTGAGCCGAAAGAGGTGGAGGAAGCGGATTTGCCGTGGGCCTGCTCGCCGCTGAAGGGCGCTCCGACCCCGCCGGTATAGTGTTCGATTGTCCACCGTGGTCCAACGGCGCGCCCCCGGAAGTGAAGCCGGCCGGATCGAACCCTTCCCGAGCTGGAACATCACTGGCTTGAGTTCGGGAGCCAAGAGGCCCAGCTGTGCTCAACGCATCGACCATGCTGTTTGGCAGCCCAGTGGGCGCGAGGGCCGCGCCCTGCCCCGTCGGCCAGTTGAAGTTCGCAGGAGCGGCCACCGAATCCTGGCTTAGCGACCCGGCGTGCCCCGCCGGATCAGAACCCATCAGGGCCAGCTGAGGCCCGCGCAGGCTGGCGTGCAACGCCTGCAGGGCCCGCAACCAACCGCCCGGATCCAGCGGCGCGGACGGGCCGGCCATACCCTGGCCGCCGGCGATCAGCTGCATCGGATCGAAGGGCGGGAACAGACTGGCCGGGTCGCCAGGGACGTCGAGCAGGCCCATGGTCGGCTGGGCCGCGGGCGGGCCGGGAAGCAAGCCCTGCGGCTGGCCCGGGAGCGGATCCGGCTGCGGCGTGGGAAAGGGGCCGCTTGGCGGCCAGGGCCCAAGCAGGCCGGCGAACCGGTTGTCGACGCTCATGTCCAGATGCCTCCATCGCGGGGCGGCGCTGCAGGTCTCACAAACCGGCCGGCGAACCTTGTTGGAAGACAAGATTGTTCCGCATTTGTTCTATTTGCTGTCGAAGAGTCAAGGGGCGGCGATCGGCCACCCATAGGGACGCCGGCGCCCGGTTACGGCAGCAACGCGGGCATCATTGCCCCGGCGCCGTGCCTCGCTCGCTGATGTCGAACGTCGTCGCGCGCCGGTCGCAGTCTATCACCACGCCCTGGTTGCGGACCTTGGCGCCCAACTCGGTGGTCAGGGAGAGCCCAAAGCGAGCCAGGACGAATTTACCGCGCCGATCCACATGGACCTCCCCGTGGGGATTGTTCCAATAGGCGTAGTAATCGCCCTTTACGGCGAACAATGTGCGCCGTCCGTTGCAGGTCGCGTCCAGGCCGACCAGCTTCATGGACGGTGCATTTTGATCGAACCGCAAGGTGACGGCCAGCAAGCCGCCATGAAACCTGAACGCTTCGGATTCGGGGTTGTCCGGGACGTGAGCGTCATCGCTCATGACCATCAATGGGCCAGGTCCCGCCGCGGCAGCGCCATCGGCGACGGTCAGGCTTGCGAGCAGGATCGTCAGGAGGCGGCCATGTTTCATTTCACTAACACTTGCCCGCCCTGTTGGCGAAGGTCGGCAGATCGTTCAGTTCGAAGGTGACCCGTCCTTCATAGGCGTTTCTGGGGAAGTTTGTCGTGTCGATCTCAGTCCCGTAACCGCCCCTGTTCTCACAGTCCGCCTTCGAGTCGGGGACGATGCGAGCCGTCCCGTCAGCCGAAAGTGTAATGGTCAGCTTGCAGCGATCGTCCGCGCCCATGTGATCGGCATAGTCCCAATGCCCGTCCCGGCGATTGGCGAACCCGTAGACGACGATATTGTGCTGCCGTTCATTCCAAATCGTTACCCCGAATTTGAGCCGCCCGTCCGGCTGCGACCGCGCCGCGAACACCTCCAGCGTGTTCTCAGGGCCCCTGAGGCAATAGACAGCGCTGTGTCGTGCGGCCGCCGCCACGGGGGCGGCACAGAGGCCAAGCGCTGCAACGGCGGCGCACGTGACAATGCAAGCGTTGCCGAACAGCTTCCTGAGTCCGATCGCGGCGATCATCCTTTTCTCCTGATGCATTTCAATGGCTTGGCTTTGGCGGGAGCGCCCGCAAGGCGGCTACAATGGCTTGGACGCGCGCGGGCGTCTGCCTGTTCCAATCTGATTTATTGAATGCATCTGCCGCCGCTTGATAGTTTCCCGCCTCGATCAGTCGCCAGGTTTTGGGCCACTGAGCCCTCCAGTTGGGGCCAAGCTGGAAATTCAAGGAAGCCAGCTCCGGGATGAAGGCGGGATCGGTAATGCCAGCCTCCGCAGCCTGAGACTTCGCCACGTTGACCGCCTGCGACAAGTCGCCTTGCCATAGTTGCTGCACGCGCTCGGGGCTAACCGTGTCACCCACCTTCAGGTTGTCCGCTGCAACGATCTTGTGGCCTATCCCGACGGTGGGGTGGAGAGTTTTGTCCAAGTACACAACCTGTTGGCCGCTGACATTTTTTCCTGTGCCCTCCTGACCGGTTATGAGAACGCCGGCGTCCGGCAACTCCCTCGCCGTGTAAGAACCACTGGACGCCGCACCGGGCCCGGAGGGATGGGCTGCTGGCGTGGTATCGGGCTGGGCCAGCGCCTGGGCGTCGGGAAAGGGGCCGCGGTAAGGGATCATACCGGCCATCGGACCGTTCGGGTCGAAACCCAACAGCTTGCCACCGTCGATCCCCGGCGCCGCAGTCACCGGCCCGGCCCCTGTCGTCGCCAGTGGATGCTGGACGGTGTCGGCGCCAGGGTTGCTGCCGCCCGGGGTTCCAGTGAATCCGGCGCGGGGCGGGATCGTCCCCGAGCCTGACGAGTTCGTACCGGAATTCGGATCGGAACTCATCAGCGTCAGCTGGGACGGTCCGCGCAGGCTGGCATGCAGCGCCTGCAAGGCCTGCAGCCAGATGCCTGGATCCAGCGGCGCGGACGGGGCGGCCAGGCCCTGGCCGCCGGCGATCAGCTGCAGCGGATCGAACGGCGGGAACAGGCTGGCCGGGTCGCCCGGGACATCCAGCAGACCCATGGTCGGCTGGGCCGCGGGCGGGCCGGGAAGCAAGCCCTGCGGCTGGGCCTGGAGCGGATCCGGCTGTGGCGTGGGAAAAGGGCCGCTTGGCGGCCAGGGCCCGAGCAGGCCGGCGAAACGGTTATCGACACTCATGTCCAGATGCCTCCGTTGCGGGGCGGCGCCGGCCTTGCGCGCCAGCCGACGAACCTGATGCGGCCACCATGTTCCGTATTTGTTCCATCGTCGCGCCAGGAGTCAAGCGGCGGCGACCGGGCCGGCGGGCGACGCCCGGCGCAGCCATCACTTGGCGGCGGCGGCTTTGTCCCGTTGCCGCCGTCGCCATCCCGCGGTGGCCGACCAGCCGACAAAGCCCCAGATGAGCGCGGCGATGAGCCCCAGGCCGATGAAGACCGCCTGAACGTGGAAGGTCATGAGGTCTGGGCGCGGGGCGGAGGTCAGATCGGCGAACACCGTAAAGCCGATGGCGACGACCACGGCCAACGCAACGACGTGCAGCGGCGTCTTCAAGCCGGCGCTCAGGGCCATCATCGTGATCGCCTGGGGCGCCTGCAGCAAGGCAATAAGCAGGTCCCGGAAGAAGAGGCTCGCCAACCCCGCCGCGTCCATAGGTCAGCCTACCCCAGCTCGCAAGTTCGCCAATTGTTGACCGACCAGAGCCGGGCCACCCGGAAAGCTTAAGCGTCAGCAATTCGCTATTCCACCCGTTTCTAGCGTCAGTTCGCGACTCGGCCCGCAGGCCGCCCAAGCCTGTGGCGCTGAATCAGCGGCCGCCCGGCCGCGGGCCCTGGCCGCTGAGGGCCTGGTCGAGCAGGGTCTCATAGAGGCGCACGGATTCGCCCTCGTTCACCGCCTGCTCCAGCGCCTCGCGCAGGGCGTCGAGGATCTGCACCCCGGCGATCAGCCGGTGCTGCATGGCGGCGTTCTCGGGCGGCGTGCGCACCAGCCGCTCCAGCATCGCCGCGCGCAGCCCGGCGCCGGCCTCGGCGGTCAGGCCGAGCTCCACCCGCGCCCGCTCGCCGCGCTGGCGGATACGGGTCGCATTGGAATCGCCGTCGTGCGTGTCGGGCATGGCGGGTCCTTTCCAGACAAAACATTCCGTCTACAGAGGGTTCACCTCGGCCAGTCCGGTCGCTTCAGGCCCTTCGGGTCTCGCGCACGAAGCTGGTCACCATGTCGGAGGCGCCGGCGACCTTCAGCGCCTCCAGCATCTTGCCGATGGCGCCGCGATGCGAGGCGCTGTGGGTGATGACGTGGGCCAGCATCTGGCCCTTGGTCATGCGCCCGGCGTCGCCCTCGTCGACGAAGGTGAAGTCCACCACGCGCTCCAGCTCGGCCGCGGTGACGCGGCGGGCATAGTCCAGGTACCAGGCGTCGGTGGCGGCCATCGTCGCGGCCAGCGCGTCGAGGTCGGGCAGCCGCGCGGCGACCACCGCCTCGAACCCGGGCTCGGCGCCGCTCAGCCGCGCCTGGAAGATCTGGTCGACGATCGCGGTGTGGTCGAGGGTGAGCAGCACCACCGCCATCCGGCCGCGATCCACATCCTCGGGCGCCGCCCGCAGCGCCGCGATCAGGCCCCGGTTGCACCAAGCCTTGTGTTCGAACAGCGAGATCAGGAAATCGTTCGGCATGGCGGCGGCGGCGGTGTTCGAGGACTGACTGGCCGCCAGCCTACCGGCGGGTGCGATCCAGGCCAAGCGCGCGGCGGATTTCGTGCTAATATGCGCCCCTGAATCTGCTCGAGCTAAGGGGGCCTTTCCATGTCAGAAACCGTCATCGTCAACGCCGCCAACGCGCCGCGCGCCCTGAACATCGTCGGCGAGCAGATCACCGTGCTCGCCTCGGGCGCACAGACCGGCAGCTATGAGATCTTCCACCAGGCCGGCCCGGAGGGCAGTGGTCCGCCGCCGCACAGCCACCCCTGGGACGAGGCCTTCTATGTGATCCGCGGCGAGATCGCCTTCGGCCATGACGACCGCGAGCTGGTCGCCGGGCCAGGGACGCTGGTGCACCTGCCGGCCGGCACGACCCATTGGTTCCGCTTCGGCCCCGGCGGCGGCGAAATGATCTCGATGACCTCGCGCGAAGGCGCCTCGCACATGTTCACGGACTTCGACCGCGAGATCGCGCCGGACAAGCCGGATCTCGGCCGGCTCGTCGAGCTCGGCCGACCGTACGGCCTGGCGGTGCCCGCTCCGGCCGGCTGAGCAACCCGCGGGCGGCCGCTCCCCAACGTCTCCAACCGTGCTACGCAGGCTGGATGGCGAACGGCTGGATGATCGGGGTGATGGTGGAGCTGGCCGGCGAGCCGGTCGCCCTGCGCCACTTCTTCGCCGTCGGCCACGAGGACCGCGCCAAGGCCGAATGGCGCGCGATCGACAGGGCGCTCTTGATCGGCACGGTGGCCGCCAGTCCCGTCGGCGGGCTGGAGCCGGTGCACATGGTCAGCGAACTGTCGCCGCGCACGGTGGGCCGCCTGGCGCTGAAGCCGGGCGAGGTCCGCTCCCTGGGCTGGCGCTGGCCGCGCCGCTGGATCACGCTCGAGCCCAGGGCGGCGGACTGAACGTCCGCCTCAGTGGCCGATCAGGTGCAGGGACGCGGCCTTCCAGGCCGGGCTGTGCAACAGGCCTCGCGCGGTGAGCTGCAGGCCGATCATCCAGACCGCCCCCGCCACATAGGCCGGATGCAACCGCCGGCGCGTGACCAGGTCGTAGGCGCCCAGGCCCAGCAGCAAAAGGTCGCTGCCCAGATAGAGCCCGGCCATCCCGCCCCAGAACCCCTGACCCAGGGCCGCGGCCGCGATGCGGTTCAGGAACCGGGCGAAACCGGCGTCGCTGATATAGATCAGGCCCAGCAGCATCAGCCGCTTGTGCGCCGAGGGGACCCCGCGCAGCAGAAGCCCCGCCGAGACCAGCCCGGCGAAGGCCAGGATATCGGTGAACTGGACGGCCAGGAACTCCGGCGTCTGGCCATCCGCCGCATAGGCGCCGGCGTCGACGATCATCGCCGTGGCCGGGCCCAGCACCACCATGATCGCGGCCAAGCCCGCGCCGGCGACGCCCAGCCGCTGGTGCAGATCCACCCGCCCGGCGCGGATCAGCGACACCTGCACGGTGAACAGCACCAGAAAGCCGACAAAGGCCATGGCGTGGAAGTGGACGATCAGCGGATAGTCCAGCCCGTGCTTGCTGACGTGGTCGAAACTGTCGGTCCCGAAGCCGGACAGCACCGCCACCCAGACCAGGGCGGTCAGCCCGAGAAAGGCGTTGCGGTCGGCGCTGGGCCGGGCCGGAAAGTCCCCGAGTGCGATCGCCGCCATGTCAGCGCCCCCATGCGAGGCGCCACGAAAGCCTGAGTCCGAG
>DASYAQ010000292.1:0-6599 GCA_036501225.1 Caulobacteraceae bacterium
TCGAGCTGACCGGCCTGATCGGCTGGCTGTTCTGGGGCTTCATCCACATCTACTTCCTCATCGGCCTGCGCGCCCGCTTCTTCGTCGCGCTGGACTGGCTGTGGAGCTACGTGACCTATCAGCGAGGCGCGCGGCTGATCACCGCAGCCTGAGCTTGATGGGCTAAGCCGCGGCTATAGGGTCACCCTCGACAAAGCATTCGAGCCCGACATCCAGATCGCTCGCTCCGTCGCGCCCTGCGCGGCGGTCATGGCCGTTCGCCGGCCGTTTTGTCCAACGGATTTCCCATGACCATCATCCTTAAGCTCGAGCCCGCCGGCTCGGGCGCCATCTGCCGCTCCATCCTCGCCCAACTGCCGGAATGGTTCGGCCTACCGGAATCCAATGCCGCGTACGAGCGGACGGCGGAAGCGGGGCCGGCGTGGCTCGCGCTTCAGGACGGCCAGGCCGTCGGTCTGATGCTGTTGAAGCCGCATTTCGCCGATGCGCTGGAGATCGAACTGCTGATCGTGAGGCGCGAGCTTCACCGCGCCGGCGCCGGCCGCGCGCTGGTCGACCGGGCCGTAACGCTGGCCAGGGCTCAGGGACGCCGCTTCCTGACCGTCAAGACGCGCGGTCCGTCCCTGCCCTACGCGCCCTATGAACGAACCCGCGCCTTCTACCTCGCGGTCGGGTTCGTGGCCCTCGAGGAGTTCATCGAGATCTGGGGTCCGGAAAACCCCTGCCTGTTCATGGTCAAGGCGGTGGCTCCGGACCCTTTGATCGCGAAGGCTAGGCGCTGAGGCTGCCGAGCTCGACCTTGACGCCCGGGCCCATGGTCGAGGAGAGCGAGACCCCCTTCACATAGGTCCCCTTGGCGCCCGTGGGCTTGGCCTTGTTCAGGGCGTCGACCAGGGCGTGGACGTTGGCCAGCAGGGCGTCTTCGCTGAACGAGGCCTTGCCGACGCCGGCATGGACGATGCCGGCCTTTTCGACGCGGAACTCGATCGCGCCGCCCTTGGCGTCCTTGACCGCCTGGCCGACGTTCGGCGTGACGGTGCCGACGCGCGGGTTGGGCATCAGGCCGCGCGGGCCCAGCACCTTACCGAGACGACCCACCAGGGCCATCATGTCGGGGGTGGCGATCACCCGGTCGAAGTCCATGAAGCCGCCCTGGATACGCTCGACCAGCTCCTCGGCGCCGACGATGTCGGCCCCGGCTTCGGTGGCTTCGGCGGCTTTGGCGTCCTTGGCGATGACGGCGACGCGCATGGCGCGGCCGGTGCCGGACGGCAGGCTGACGACGCCGCGCACGTTCTGGTCGGCGTGGCGCGGATCGACGCCGAGATTGACGGCGATCTCGATGGTTTCGTCGAACTTGGCGGTGGCGTTGGCCTTCACCAGCTTGACGGCTTCGGGCAGGGCATGCAGCGCCTCGCGGTCGCCGGTCCAGGCCTGTTCGCGTTTCGGAAGCTTGGCCATGATCTAGTTCTCCACCACGCTCAGGCCCATCGCGCGCGCCGAACCCTCGATGATGCGGGCGGCGGCGTCGATGTCGTTGGCGTTCAGGTCCTTCATCTTCTTCTCGGCGATGTCGCGCAGCTGGCTGCGGGTCACCTTGCCGACCGTTTCGCGGCCGGTGGTCTTGGCGCCGGACTTAATGCCCGCGGCCTCCTTCAGATAGAAGGTCGCCGGCGGCGTCTTGGTGAGGAAGGTGAAGCTCTTGTCCTGATAGACGGTGATCACCGTCGGCAAGGGCGTGCCGCGGGCGACACCCTCGGTGCGGGCGTTGAATTCCTTGCAGAAGCCCATGATGTTGACGCCGCGCTGGCCCAGCGCCGGCCCGATGGGCGGCGAAGGCGTCGCGGCGCCGGCGGGCACCTGCAGCTTGATATAGCCCAAGATCTTCTTGGCCATCTGATCCTCTCGGTAAGGCCGTCATAGCGGCCTTGGTTGAAGAGCCGTGGTGCCGTTGGGGTTGGCGCCCCTCCCACGGATTTGTTCGTTCGCGGAAGCGAAGGGCGGGCGTGTAGCAGTTGGAGCCTGTCGGGGCAATGCGGCGGCGAGACCGGATTTCACCACTAAGTACACAAAGGACACGAAGGGCACAAAGCTACAGCGCCAGGGGGCGAACACCGTTCTTGAAGAGTTCGACGTTGAAGTTGAGCAGGAAGCCGAGCCTGTGACCCGTCAGCTTGAGATAGGTCAGGACCTGCGCCTCATGGAGGCGCGAAAGCGCCTCGACCGCCTTAATCTCGATGACAATTGAACTCTCGACGACGATGTCGAGCCGATAGCCCGCGTCGAGCCGAGTGCCTTCGTAGACGATAGGAAGCGGCACCTGGCGTCGCAGAGCGACTCCGCGCAACGACAGCTCATGCGCCAGGCAATGCTCGTAAGCCGATTCCAGCAACCCAGGTCCGAGCGCTCGATGAACCTTCAAGCCCGAATCGACAATCGTCCTGGCGAAGTCCTCAAGACCGGCAGGGCGTTCTTCGTGCCCTTTGTGTACTTCGTGGTCCAATTCGGCTGCTCCGCATCCGCAGAGCATCAAGTCTAGCTCGTTTTTTCGACCTGGGCGTATTCGAGTTCGACGGGGGTGGCGCGGCCGAAGATGGAGACGGTGACGCGCAGGCGGGCGCGGTCTTCGTCGACCTGTTCCACCGAGCCGTTGAAGCTGGCGAACGGGCCGTCGATGACCCGCACCGCCTCGCCGATCTCGAAGCTGATGGTGGGCTTCGGGCGCTCGACGCCTTCCTCGATGGCGCCGATGATGCGGGCGACCTCCCTTTCGGAGACCGGCATCGGCTTGGAGCCGGATCCTAGGAAACCCGTCACCTTCGGGGTGTTCTTGATCAGGTGATAGGCCTCGTCCGAGAGGTCCATCTTCACCAGCACATAGCCCGGGAAGAACTTTCGCTCGGCATTGACCTTACGCCCGCGGCGGATTTCGACCACGTCCTCGGTCGGCACCAGGATCTCGGAGAAGGCGTCCTCCAGCCCCTGGCTCTTGGCCTGTTCGCGGATCGACTCGGCCACCTTCTTTTCGAAGTTCGAGTAGGCGTGGACGATGTACCACTTGTGGCGCGGGTTGCTGACGACGGTTTCGGCTGCATCGGTGGGCATGGTTTCGACCTCCCTCACGTGCCGATCTTGAGGATGTACTGCATGGCGATACGCAAGCCGATGTCGACCACGACGAAGAAGAAGGCGGTGAGCAGGATCATGATGAACACCATCACCGAGGTGACCCAGGTCTCGCGGCGGCTGGTCCAGCTGATCTTGCGGGCCTCGGCCCTGACCTCGCGGAAGAACTGCAGGACGGAGACGCGCTTCTTCGGCGGCTCGATCGCGGTCGCGACGGAGCGTCCGCCCCTGGGCAGTGCGGGCGTCTGGCCCTGATCCTTCGCCATCAAACGGCTTTCTCAAAAACGCCCGCCGGACGACAAATCGCGGCGCTTCGGCGGACTGGATATAGTGGCAGGAGTGGAGGGATTCGAACCCCCGGCCCTCGGTTTTGGAGACCGATGCTCTACCAGCTGAGCTACACTCCTCCAGACAACGAGCAATCGCGCCGGAAGGCTAACCCCGCCGGCGCGCGGCTCGTCGCCGGAGGGCGGTCATTTAGCAAGCGGCTAGTCGGGCGGCAAGCGCGATAAGCCGCCTAAGGAAAGCCGGCTGCCATGGACAGGACCAGCAGAACAGCCGCAACGCCGATCAGGCCCCAGAATGCCGCAGGGCTTTCCCTTCGGTTGAAGCCGGACCGGCCCCCGCCACGCCCGATCTCGCCGCGAATGGCGAAAATGACCAGGGCGACCACCAAGGCGCCTGTTGTCGCCCACCGCAAGACCGACACCCAATCCATGGCCGAACGTCTCCCTCGCCAGCCCGGCGCCACGCTTCTTCCCGAAAGAAGGCCTCAGCGTCGCTCGTCCTCGACCAGATAGTCCCGATTAAACTCCGGGGCGTCGCCGTCGTCCAAGGGGTCTTCATCATCGGCGCCCACGGCCGAAAGGTCGGGCGCGGTGAAGTTGAAGGGCGCGTCGCCGCCGAGCAGGCCCAGGGTCTTCATCTCCTGGGCGCCCGGCAGGTCGGACAGGCTGGCCAGGCCGTAATGCTCCAGAAAGCCGTCGGTGGTGGCGAAGGTGATCGGGCGGCCGGGGGAGCGGCGGCGTCCGCGCATGCGCACCAGGCCGATCTCCAGCAGCAGGTCCAGCGTTCCCCGGCTGGCCTGCACCCCGCGGATGGCCTCGATCTCGGCGCGGGTGGCCGGCTGGTGGTAGGCGATGATGGCCAGGGTCTCCTGCGCGGCCTTGGACAGCCGCCGCGGCTCCTGGCGCTCCTCGGTCATCAGGAAGGCCAGGTCGGCGGCGGTCTGCAGGCGCCAGCGGTCGGCGACGCAGACCAGGTTGACCCCGCGCTCGGCATAGCGCGCCTTCAGCGCCATCAGGGCATGGGCGACGTCGGCGCCCTCGGGCAGGCGCCGGGCCAGATCGGCGGCGCTCAGCGGCTCGGCCGCCGCGAACAGCAGCGCCTCGATCCGCCGCTCGGTTTCGGCCGCGTCGCTCATCCGTCAACGCCCCCGCGGGCCTGCCCGCCGAAGCCTTGGCGAAGGCGGGCGCGCAGGAAGAGATCGGCGAACTGCTCCAGCTGGCGGGCTTCCAAGTCGCCCTCGCGGACCAGCTCCAGGCCGGCGGCCAGGGTCGAGGCGAGGTAGGAGGCGCGGCTCGGCCCCTCGTCCTCGATGGCGCTGGCGAAGGGGGCGACGGCGGTCAGCGCGGTCCAGGCGCGCAGTTCAGGCAGCTTACCGCGCAGGCGGTTGCGCGCATCCTCGAGCGGATAGGCCCTCGGCGGCGCGGGGCGGTAATGGTGGTCGGTGTGGCGCATCCGCTGGGCGACATAGGCCTGGATCAGGCCGTAGAGATCGCCCTCGAAGCGCGACGAGGCGGTGATCCGGACGGCTTGCGGGTCGCCGCGCGGAAAGACGTCGCGCCTGAGCTGGGCACGGCCCTGTAGCGCCTCGGCCGCCTTGCGCAGCGCGTCCAGCCTGGCCAGGCGCAGCGCCAGGTCCTGCGCCAGTTCCTCGGCCGGCCGCTCGTCGTCATGGGGTCTGAGGCTCGGCAGCAGCAGGCGCGACTTGAGGTAGGCCAGCCAGGCGGCCATCACCAGATAGTCGGCGGCGAGGATGAAATTGGCCTCACGCATCGTGGCGATGAACGCCAGGTACTGGTCGGCCAGTTCGGTGATGGAGAGCCTGAGCAGGTCGACCTTCTGCGCCCGCGCCAGGCTGAGCAGCACGTGCAGCGGCCCCTCGTAGCCGTCCAGGTCGACGACCAGGGCCGCGCCCTTCTCCGCGGCCAGTTCGGCGGCGGAAAAGTCCAGCACGGGCTGGTCGGTCAGGCTCATGCCGCCCGCGCGTCGGCGAAGGCCGCGTCGAAACGGGCGCGGGCCGCGATGGCGTCGACAGGCGCGGGCGCTCCGGCGATGCGGGCCAGGGCCGCCGCGGCCCGCGTCTCGGACTGGCCGGCCAGCGGGCCTGAGCCGGCGACCACCGCCCGCATCTCCGCCATCTCGCCGTTGCAGTGCAGGACCACGTCGCATCCGGCCGCCAGGGTGGCGCGCGCCAGGCCGGCGAGATCGCCGGACAGCGCTTTCATGGAGATGTCGTCGCTCATCAACAGCCCTTGAAACCCGATCGCGCCGCGGATGACGTCGCCGATGACACGTGGCGAGGTGGTGGCCGGTCCGGTCGGGTCGATAGCGGTGTAGACGAGGTGAGCGGTCATCGCCATCGGCATGTCGGCGAGCGCGCGGAAGGGGGCGAAATCCACCGCCCGCAGTTCGGCCAGCGGGGCCTCGATCAGCGGCAGCGCCTTGTGGCTGTCGGCGCCGGCGCGGCCGTGCCCGGGGATGTGCTTGATCACCGGCAGGACGCCGCCGGCCAGCAAGCCCTCGCACGCCGCGCGGCCCAGGCTGGCGACGCCCTCGGCCGTGGCGGCATAGGCCCGGTCGCCGATCACGTCGTGCGCGCCGGCCGACGGCACGTCGAGCACCGGCAGGCAGTCGACATTGATCCCGACGGCGGCGAGGTCGTTGGCGATCAGCCGGGCCCCCAGACGCGCCATCTCCTGCCGCAACGCTGGCCCGAGCCGGCCATAGGCGCGGCCGGGCGGATAGACCGGCCAGTGCGGCGGTCCCAGCCGCTGCACGCGCCCGCCCTCCTGGTCGATCAGGATCGGGGCGTCCGGGCGGTCGATGGAGGCGCGCAGGGCCTCGGTCAGCGCCCGCACCTGGTCGGGGTTCTCGATGTTGCGCTTGAACAGGATGAAGCCCCAGGGCCGGGCGTCGCGGAAGAAAGCCCGCTCCTCGTCCGAAAGCCGCGGGCCGGCGCAGCCCAGGATGCAGGCCGTGGTCATCGGTTATTTCACAATGCAGACCGTGTGGGCGGCGTGCAGCGCCGCACAGAACTTCTCCGCCTCGGCCTTGCTGGCGAAACCGCCGGCCAGGGCGCGGTAGAAGGTCTTGCCGTCCCGGCTGGTCACCTCGATCGTGCGGCTTTTGCCGGCCATCGCGCCCGGCGCGGCATGGGCGGCGTCGCTCCAGCCTTTTTCGGCGAGGGC
>DASYAQ010000293.1:0-9567 GCA_036501225.1 Caulobacteraceae bacterium
CACGAACGTGAGGCTTCGCCATAGGCGCCATCCTTCGATCATCCTGACCCGGCCCCGCCGATGACCTGTTCGTGTTTTTCGTGTTTTTCGGGGTTCAAACCTTATAGCGCGTCCGCGCGCGCGGCTCGGGCCCAAATTGACCACCAAGCACACCAAGAACACCAAGGGGCCTGCGCGGACCAGTGCTCTTCTTGGTGTGCTTGGTGGTTGAATCCTCGAGTGGCGCCGGTCGCAAGTCTGACCGCATTCACGACCTTATCTTGGCCGCCTTGGCGAGCTTGGCGGTAAATCTTTGTGGGCGGCGCGCGCAGCCCAAGACCAAGCGATGCCGCCCCTTGGCTCGGGCGCGCGATCGGTCTTAATGGCCAGACCATGCTGATCGTGCTGTCGCCCGCCAAGAAGCTGAACTTCGCCCCGCCGCCGGTGACCGCGCCGCTGACCATGCCGGAGCTGACGGCGGACACAGCCGAGCTGGATCGGACCACGCGCCGGCTGAAGCGCGCCGACCTGAAGCGGCTGATGTCGATCTCCGACGCCCTGGCCGAACTCAACTACCAGCGTTTCCAGGCCTTCGATCCGCGGAGCGAAGACGGGATGCAGGCGGTGCTCGCCTTCGATGGCGACGTCTATACCGGCCTCGATGCGCGCACCCTGGACAAGAAGGCCCTGGCCTGGGCGCAGGACCATGTCCGCATCCTTTCCGGCCTCTATGGGGTCTTGCGGCCGCTGGACGCGCTGCAACCCTATCGGCTTGAAATGGGCGCGCGATTGAAGACCAGACGCGGCGCCAGCCTCTACGACTTCTGGCGCAAGCGAATCCCCGAGGCGCTGAACCGCGCCGCCGAGGGCCAGGCCGATCCCACCCTGGTCAACCTGGCCAGCCAGGAATATTTTGGCGCGGTCCAGACCGAGGCGCTCAGCGTCCCGCACCTGACCTGCCATTTCAAGGAGGTGCGTCCGGGCGAGGCGCCGCGCGCGCTGATGCTCTACGCCAAGACCGCGCGCGGCCTGATGGCCCGCTTCGCCATCGATCACCGCATCGATCGCGCCGAGGGGCTGAAGGCGTTCGACTCCGCCGGCTACGGCTTCAATGCCGCGCTTTCGGGCGCCGCCGACTGGGTTTTCACCCGGCTGCAGCCGCCGCCGAAAAACCCGCGCGCCGCCTGAACGCCGGGGCGCGACTTTCAGCTCGCCCTGGCCTAGGTTCCCGGCCGCGCAAGACCCACCATTGAGAGGTTCAAGGACATGGCCGTCGATCATGGACTCAAAGGCCGCGCGGCCGTCGTCACCGGCTCGACCAGCGGCATTGGCCAGGCCCTCGCCGATGCCTTAGCGGGGGCCGGTGTCGACGTCCTGCTGAACGGCTTCGGCGACCCCGCCGCGATCGAGCGCGAACGGGCGGCGATGGCCGACCGGCACGGCGTGCGCGTGCTCCACCACCCCGCCGACATGACTAGGCCTGCCGAAATCGCCGACATGATCGCGACCGGCCACCGCGAATTCGGCCGGCTCGACATCCTGGTCAACAATGCCGGCGTCCAGTTCGTCTCGGCCATCGAGGACTTCCCGGTTCAGAAGTGGGACCAGATCATCGCCATCAATCTCACCTCGGCCTTCCACACCATCCGCGCCGCCGTCCCGATCATGAAGGCCGCCGGCCACGGGCGGATCGTCAATATCGCCTCGGCCCACGCCCTGGTCGCCTCGCCGTTCAAGGGCGCCTATGTGGCCGCCAAGCACGGCATCCTCGGCCTGACCAGGACCGTGGCGCTGGAGGTCGCGCAAGCCGGGATCACCTGCAACGCCGTCTGTCCCGGCTATGTGAAAACGCCGCTGGTCGAGGCGCAGATCGCCGACCAGGCCAAGGCGCGCCACATGACGCCGGAGCAGGTGATGAGCGAGGTCATCCTCGCCGCCCAGCCGACCAAGCGCTTCGTCGAGTTCGACCAACTGGCCGGGCTGATGCTCTATCTGGCCAGCGATCAGGGCGCCTCGGTCAATGGCGCGGCGCTTCCCATCGACGGCGGCTGGACGGCGCAATAGCCATGGACCATCCTGGCCGCCCAACAATAGGCGAGCAAACATGGCGCGGGCGGTCTTCAGTCAGGTCAATCTGGTGGTGAAGGATATGGCCAGAACGCTGGCCTTCTATCGGCGGCTGGGCGTCGAAATCGACGAAAGCAGCGCGTTCAGGACGGCCAGCGGCGTCCACCACATCTCGATCGGCGGCGCCGGCGAAGTCTCCATGGATTTCGACAGCCAGGCGCTGGCCCGGCGCTACAACCGCGGCTACGAGGCCGAGCGCGGCCGGGTGCTGCTCGGTTTCAGCCTGCCCAGCCGCGAGGCGGTCGACGACCTGTTCGACGAACTGGTCACCCACGAGCACCAGGCCCTGCAGCCGCCCTATGACGCCTTCTGGGGCGCGCGCTACGCCATTGTCGAGGATCCCGACGGCAACCCGGTCGGGTTGATGAGCCCGAGCGACGACGCCCATCGCAGCGCGCCGCCGGCGATCTGATGCAGCGGCCCGTCCCTTGCGTCGGCGTGGTCTGCCTGCGTGGCGACGAGGTGTTGTTGATCCGCCGCGGCAAGGCGCCGCTGAAAGGCGAATGGAGTATCCCTGGCGGCCGCATGGAGATGGGCGAGGGGGCGGCGCAAGGCGCGCTGCGCGAGTTGAGGGAAGAGACCTGCGTCGAGGCCGAGCTGCTGGGACTGATCGACGTGGTCGACCATTTCCACGACGGCGGCCAGGCGGTGCTGATCGACTATGCGGCGCGCTGGACCCGCGGCGAGCCCGTGGCCGGCGACGATGCGACCGATGCGGTCTTCGTCACCGTCACCGAGGCAATGCGCCGGCTGGGTTGGGTGGAGACCCGACGCGTCGTCGCCCTGGCGGTCGAGCGATACGCGGTCATCGCGACGTGAATCCCGTGCTTCCCGTCTGGACGGTCTATGGCCTGTGGCTGGCGCTGGTCGTCTATCTGACCGTCACCGCGGTCGGCGTGAAGCGGGATGACAAACCGCACCTCGGGCAGAGCTTCGCCCTGATGTTCGCGATGATCGCCGCCTTCGTGGCGCCGCATCTGGCGATCTTCCGCTTCGTCGAGTTCGCGCCCGTCGGCGCGGTCCCGAGCGGTGTTGGCCTGATCGTCTGCCTGGCGGGCATGGCCTTACTGGTTTGGGCGCGACAGAGCCTCGGCAAGAACTGGAGCCAGACCGTCTCGGCCAAGCAGGATCATGAGCTGATCACGTCGGGGCCATACCGCCTGGTGCGCAATCCGATGTACACGGGCGGCATCCTCGCCTGCATCGGTTCGGCCATCGTCGCCGGCGGCGCCTTCGTCTTTCTCCTGGCCCTGCTCATGCCGCTGTTCGTCTGGCGGGTCAGCGCGGAGGACAGGCTGATGGCGCGGCAATTCCCCGATGAGTACCCCGACTACCGACGACGGACGAAGGGGCTGATTCCGTTCGTCTGGTAGCCGTGGCTTGACGCGAAGGCCCCGACGCGGCTTGTCATTTCCAACAAACGTTTGAACCGGGAGGGAACGCACCATGGCCTATGCGCCGTTCGATCTGAAGGGGAAGGTGGCGCTGGTCACCGGCGGCAATGGCGGCATCGGTTTCGGCATGGTCGAGGCCCTGGCCCAGGCCGGCGCCGACGTGGTCATCTGGGGCTCGAACGGCGCCAAGAACGCCGCCGCCGAGGCCCGGCTGAAGGCGACTGGCGTCAATGTCCTGACCCAGGTGGTCAATGTCGCCGACGAGGCCGCGGTCGCGGCCGGCATGGCCGAAGCCGTGGCGCAGATGGGCCAAGTCGACACCGTGATCGCCAATGCCGGCATCGGCGGCGGGGCGCGGTCGTTTTCCGAGTTCGAAACCGACACCTACCGGCGGGTTCTGTCGGTCAATCTGGACGGGGTCTTCTTCACCTTCCGCGAGGCGTGCAAGCACATCGTGGCGCGCGCCGGCGCCGGCGATCCGGGCGGTTCGCTGATCGCCATCTCGTCGCTGTCGGCCATCGATGGGGCGGCGCGCAACGAAGCCTATGCCGCCACCAAGGGGGCCGTGATCTCGATGATCCGCGCCATCGCCGTCGAACACGCCCGCTATGGCGTGCGCGCCAACGCCATCCTGCCGGGCTGGATCGCCACCGACATGACTCAGGGCGCGCAAGGCAACCAGACCTTCACCGACCGGGTGATCAGCCGTGTCCCGGCGCGGCGCTGGGGCGAACCCTCCGACTTCGGCGGCGTCGCCGTCTACCTGGCCTCGGACGCGTCCAGATACCACTCCGGCGACAGCTTCGTCATCGACGGCGGCTACGCCATCTTCTGAGGGTTTAATGACTGCGAAGCCGCGACCAAAGCGGGGCCAGGCCTTTTGAACCGCTAAGGACGCTAAGAACGCCAAGCAAGAGGGAGGTCTCGGGTCAGCGCGAAGCGCACCCGCTTTCTCTTAGGTCTTGGCGTCCTTGGCGGTCATACTGAACGCCGCTCAGAGCGCCTTCAGGAAGGCGTCGGGGTTGTCGGTGAACTTGTCGAAGTCGCTCATACAGTCCATCCAGGCGTCCAGTTGGTTCTTGACGTCGGTCGGGCTGTCGTTCGGCGAGGGTTTGACGCCGAACCAGGCGCGCGGATGGTTCTCGGTGGTGAGGTAGGATGGGCAGAGCACCGTCCAGCGGTTCCAGCCGTTGATCTGGTCGAGATTGACCGAGGTCATGTTGAAGCCCATGGCGTAGAGCACGGTCTTGCATCTGGACTTGCCGCTGTTGCAGTGGCTGAAGTCGACCTCGAAGCCCAGCTTGCCGGCCTTGGCGTCAATCCAGGGATCGCCCTTGTCGTCGACCTTGATCGCGCCGCTGGCGCCGTTCGAGTTGAGCACCGTCAGCACGTCGCCCGGATCGCCGGCGTCGAAGGCCCAGGCCGCGCCAGCCACCGACAAGGCCGCCGCCGCCATTGAAACTCCAATAACAAGTTGTCGCATCATCGCCTTTTCCCCCAGCCTGATGTGCGGCAAAGCTATGCCTGTTGAAGCCTCGAGGGCAAGCCGGATGCGGACGGCGCTGAAACTCTTTGTCGTCGCGGGCGCCTTGCTCGCCTGCGCGGCGCCCGTGATGGCGCAGGAGCGCAGTCCGGCCGACCGGCAGACCCTGGTCGAACTCGCCTATGCGCTGGGCCAGAGCCACGCCTTGCGCCAGGTCTGCACCGGCGCCGGCGACTATTACTGGCGGCGGCGCATGCAGCAGCTGGTGGCCGCCGAACAGCCGGATGGGCCGTTCAACCGCCGGCTGGCCGATTCCTTCAACGACGGCTTCGTCGCCAGCCGCCAGGCGTTCCCGACCTGCAACACCGCCTCGAAGGCCGAGGCCGAACGCATAGCGGCCAAGGGCGGCGACCTGGCCATGGACCTGAACAGCGGTGCAGTGGCGGACGACGAGCCGACGCGCTAGGCTCGGGCTCAAACAGGTTTTGAGGAAACGCCATGGCGTTAGTTCTTGCCGCGGTCGCCTTGCTGGTCGTGGCGCTCTTTTTTGTCACCAGCGTCATCAAGATCGTGCCGCAGGGCCGTGAATACACCGTTGAGCGGCTGGGCCGCTACACCCGCACGCTCAAGCCGGGCATGACCTTTCTCACGCCCTTCGTCGAAGCGATCGGGCGGAAGGTGAACATGATGGAGCAGGTGCTGGCGGTGGCCCAGCAGGAGGTGATCACCAAGGACAACGTCTCGGTCCAGGTCGACGCCATTGTCTTCATCCAGATCATCGACGCGGCCAACGCCATGTATCGGGTCGACAACCTGATGTACGCCATCGGCCAGCTGGCCCAGACCAACCTGCGCACCGTGGTCGGCTCGATGGACCTGGACGACGTGCTGTCGCAGCGCGAATCGATCAATACCCGGCTGCTCACCGCGATCGACCAGGCGACCGAGCCCTGGGGGGTCAAGGCGACGCGGATCGAGATCAAGGACCTGTTCCCGCCGCCCGACATCACCAATGCCATGACCCGGCAGATGAAGGCCGAGCGCGAGCGGCGCGCGGTGATCACCGAGGCCGAGGGCGAGAAACAGGCGGCCATCACCCGCGCCGAGGGCGCCAAGCAATCCACAGTGTTGCAGGCCGAGGGCGGCCGCGAAGCCGCCTTCCGCGCGGCGGAAGGCCGCGAACGCTCGGCCCAGGCCGAGGCCACGGCGACCAAGATGGTCTCCGACGCCATCGAAGCCGGCAGCGTCAATGCGCTGAACTACTTCATCGCCCAGAAGTACGTCGAAGCCTTCGCCCTGCTCGCCCAGTCCAACCAGCAGCGCACGGTGATCGTGCCGGCCGACATGGCCAATCTGGTCGGCTCGCTGGCCGGGATCGGCGCCCTGATTCAGGCGGGCCAGGCTCAGCCGCCGCGGCCAGCGGCCCCGCCGTCCGCGCCCGCCCGGCCGCCGGCAGGGAGCTAGCCATGCTGCAGACCCTCGACACCCTCTACACCCACCCGTTCTGGGTCTGGCTCGCGGTGGCCGCGATCTTCCTGGCCGCCGAGGTTCCCACCGCCTCCGGTTATCTGCTCTGGCCGGCGGCCTCGGCCGGGGCGGTCGCGGTCCTGACGCTCTGGCTGAACGTCGCCTGGCCCTTTCAGCTGATCGCCTTCGCCGCCCTGACCATCGTCAGCACAATCGTCGGCCGGCGCCTGATGCCGCGCCGCGCGCCGAACGAGGGGCCGGACATCTCCAACCGCGGCTCACGGCTGGCCGGCCGCTTCGGCAAGACCACCGCGCCCTTCGCCGCCGGCCAGGGCCGGGTGTTCGTCGACGGGGCCGAATGGATGGCCGAACTCGAACCCGGCCAGACTCCGCCGGAACCCGGCGCCCGCGTCGAGATCGTCGCGGTGCATGGCGGCGGCCGCCTGGTGGTGCGGGGTGCTTAAGGAACACCGACGTTGATGCGCCGGACCATTATAAAGTCCGCTCATCCCCGCGGGAGCGGGTCCCAGGGTTTACCGCCAAGGACGCCAAGTTCGCCAAGAGAGCGCCTTCTTGGCGTCCTTGGCGAACTTGGCGTTTCGTCTTTGGACCTGAACAGGACCGCAGCCGGCCCAACAAAAAAGCCTGGGTCCCGCCTTCGCGGGGATGAGCGGACAAAAGGATGGGCCCCAGCCCGCAGGTCAGCGGTTCTCGTTCAGCCATTGCCTCAGTGCGCTGAGGAAGGGCAGGGCGGGTGCGAACTCCGCGTCGCTGAACCGCGCGCGCAGGGCGTCCATGGCCGGGCGGGCGGCTTTCACGCCCAGGTCGTGGGCGGCGACGCCGGCGGGGGTGATCGTGACGCGCTTGCGGCGGCCGTCGTCCGCGTCGCCGACCACATGTACGAAGCCCTGGGCCTCCAGCCGTTGCAGCGTATTGGTCATCGCGCCCTTGGTGACCTGGAAGGCCTGGGCGAGCCGGACGGGGTTCGCTTCGCCGCCGCCCTGGGCCAGATGGATCAGCAGGCCGAACTGGGCCTGGCTCAGGCCCTCGGGCAACGCGCGTTCGAGCCGGTTGCGGGTCAATTGGCCGATGACGCCGATCTCGCTGAAGACCTGGACGTCGGCGCGGGGCCTCGGTGCGCGGCTCATGTCCCACCCGTTAGTTCAACGATAGACTAACGCTGCGAGTCGCCGAAAACGTCAAGCTTCGCCCAGCACCTCCAGCATGCCCTGGCGGGCGAGCGCGTCGGCGCGGTCGTTCAGCGTATGACCGCTGTGTCCCTTGACCCAGCGCCAATCGACCTCGTGGCGCAGCCGCGCCTCGTCCAGCCGTCGCCACAGGTCCTCGTTCTTCACCGCGCCCTTGGTCAGGGTGCGCCAGCCGCGGCCTTTCCAGATCGACAACCACTCGGAGATTCCCCGCCGCACATACTGGCTGTCGGTGTGCAGCTCGACCTTGCACGGGCGCTTCAAGGCGTTCAGCGCCTCGATCGCGGCGGTCAGCTCCATGCGGTTGTTGGTGGTTGCCAGCTCGCCGCCACAAAGGTCGCGCTCGCGATCGCCGAAGATCAGCACCGCGCCCCAGCCGCCCGGCCCGGGATTCCCCCTGCAGGCTCCGTCCGTGTAGATGACCACGTTCGGCGTCATGCCCGCTCGCCGAACAGCAAGAGTCCGCCGCCGGCCTGGGCGGCGCGGTGGACGGCGAGCTTGCGCTCGTATTCCATCGGGTCCTTCGGCCTGACCAGGGCGCCGGCGGGGGTTGCGCCCCAGTCGTTCAGCCGGGTGAGGAAGAACCGCATGGCCGCGCCCCAGGCGAGCACCGGCAGGGCGGCGCGCTCGTCCATCGATAAGGGCCGCCTCTGCTCGTAACCGGCCACGAAAGCCTGGGCGCTGGTGACGTTGAAGGTTCCGTCGGCTTCGAAGCACCAGGCGTTCAGCCCAACGGCCAGATCGTAGGCCAGGAGGTCGTCGCAGGCGAAATAGAAGTCGATGGCCGCGGCGAATCGGCCGTCGCGGAAGAAGACGTTGTCGGGGAAGAAGTCGGCGTGGATCACCCCGGCCGGCAGCCCCGTCGGCCAGGCGCGCTCGATGGTCGCCAGGTCGGCGGCGATGGTCTGCCTCAGACCCGGCTTCAGAGCGTCGGCCGCATCGCCAAGGCCGAGGAACAGCCCGCTCCACGACGGCTCGCCGAGATCGTTGGCGCGGTGGCCGCCATAGCCCTGGCCGGCCAGGTGCAGCCAGGCCAGGCCGCCGCCGGCCTCGCGGCAGTGGCTGACCCCGGGCCGCCGCACCGAAAGGCCGGGCATGAACTCGACAATGGCCGCGGGCTTGCCGCACACCGGGTTCAACAGCCGCCCGGCGCGGTCGGCGATCGGCGCGGCGGACGGAAATCCGTGCGCGCCCAGCCAGGCCATCAAGCCCAGGAAAAACGGCAGGTCCTCGGTCTTCACCCGCCGCTCATAGACGGTGAGGAAATAGCGGCCCCTGGTCGTCTCGAGCAGGAAGTTGGAATTCTCCACCCCCTCGGCGATGCCCTTGAACACCAGGGGCTGGCCGAGATCGTAGCCGGCCAGGAAGGCCTCCAGCTCCGCGTCGGTGATGTCGGTATAGACGGCCATGCCCGTGCATCGGGGAGCGGCGCGCCGCGGTCAAGAGCCCGCGGGGGCGCCCGCCCTGTCGCCATTCCCATCCGGTGGTGTAGAACTGACGCGGGAGGCGTCGGCATGAAGCGGGTTCTTAAGGTCGCACTGGCCGACGCGGGGCGCCGCGTCCGGCGGTCCGGCAAGACCCTGGCCGTCGTCCTGGCGCTGCTGTTCGCCGGCGTGCTCGCCATGCCTGGCCACGCCGCCGCCCAGTCGGCGGCGGCTGCCGCCATCCCGGCCCAGCTGCCCGGCATCGGCATCGCCGCGCACCGGCCGGTGTTCGGCGGGGCCTGCAAGACCTGCCCCTGGGGCGCCATGGCCGATGTGGTGAAGGCCGCCCTGGTCCCCTACGGCTACGATCTGCAGATCTGCTACCATTGCTTCATGGGCGACGCGCCGCGCATCGTCGGCGATGGCCGCATGCCGCCGCCCTGGACCCCGCACATGGGCAATGGCGTGATCCCTGACAGCTATAT
>DASYAQ010000294.1:0-3016 GCA_036501225.1 Caulobacteraceae bacterium
GCCATCAGCCGGTCGGGCAACTCGCCGCGATGCGGGGCCGCGGCCTGGCCGATCGCCATCCAGTCGGCCTGCGTGCCCTCGGTCATGGCGTGGAACTTCGCCCGCGCCGGAATCTCGCCGTCCGCCATCGCTCTCTTCTCCTAAAGGCCGCCAGACCTCGCCAATCTGAGCCCCGCCGCCCGCGGCGTCAACGCGGCTTGCCCGCGCCGGCGCATCGGCTATCTTGCCGGCCTCGCGCCCTGAAGGGGCGTGCGCGGGCGTAGTTCAGAGGTAGAACGTCAGCTTCCCAAGCTGGATGTCGCGAGTTCGATTCTCGCCGCCCGCTCCAATATCTTCACGTAGCGAGCTGCATATTTTTCCGTCATCGCGAGCGCCGCCCTTGCCGGCCGCCCCACATTTTTCCGTCATCGCCCGACGTGTTCGGGCGACCCATGAGCGGCGCCCTTTCCGGATGGGATCGCGACCATGGGTGGCCCGGATAAACCGGGCCATGACGGTGGCGCTGCCGCCCGCGGCTCCCTTCACTGGGTCGGTCAGTGGAAAAATCTATGCAACCGTAAAATTCTACCGATTGGACAACGCCCCGCCGGCGGCGTCACCCTGTGCCGACGGCGCAAGCCAACCGACTGAGGAGACGGTCATGAACGACGAAGCCAGGTGCCCGGTGGACGGCGGCAGGGTGAGCGGCAGGGCGGTGCTGTTCAGCATGACCAACCGGCTCTGGTGGCCGCACCAGCTGGACCTGTCGCTGCTGCATCAGAATCCGCCGGCCGGCGATCCGATGCCGGCGGACTTCGACTATGCCGAGGCGTTCAAGGCGCTCGACCTGAAAGCCGTCAAGCAGGACATCTTCGCCCTGATGACCACCTCGCAAGCCTGGTGGCCGGCCGACTACGGCCACTATGGCCCGCTGTTCATCCGCATGGCCTGGCACAGCGCCGGCACCTATCGCATCGGCGACGGCCGCGGCGGCGGCGGCAGTGGCGCGCAACGCTTCGCGCCGCTGAACAGCTGGCCCGACAACGCCAACCTGGACAAGGCGCGCCTGCTGCTCTGGCCGATCAAGCAGAAGTATGGCCGCAGCCTCTCCTGGGCCGACCTCCTGATCCTGGCCGGCAACTGCGCGCTCGAATCCATGGGTTTCGAGACCGCCGGCTTCGGCGGCGGCCGCGTCGACGTCTGGGAGCCGCAGAACGACATCTTCTGGGGCCCCGAGCGCGAATGGCTGGGCGACGAGCGCTACAGCGGCGACCGCGACCTGGCCCACCCGCTGGCCGCCGTCCAGATGGGGCTGATCTACGTCAATCCCGAGGGCCCGAACGGCCAGCCCGACCCGGTGGCCGCCGCGCGCGACATCCGCGACACCTTCGGCCGCATGGCGATGAACGACGAGGAGACGGTGGCCCTGATCGCCGGCGGCCACACCTTCGGCAAGACCCACGGCGCCGCCGACCCGTCGCAATATGTCGGGCCCGAGCCGGAAGGCGCCTCGATCGAGCAGCTGGGCCTGGGCTGGAAGAACAGCCTCGGCGACGGCCGCGGCGACCAGACCATCACCAGCGGCATCGAGATCGCCTGGAGCCAGACGCCGACGCGCTGGAGCAACAACTTCTTCGACAATCTGTTCGGCTTCGAGTGGGAGCTGACCAAGAGCCCGGCCGGCGCGCACCAGTGGACGCCGAACGCCGGCGGCGGCGCGGGCAGCGTGCCCGACGCCCACGATCCGGCCCGCCGGCACGCGCCCGGCATGCTGACCACCGACCTCGCGCTGCGCCTCGACCCGGCCTATGAGGCGATCGCGCGCCGCTTCCATCAGCACCCGGACCAGTTCGCCAAGGCCTTCGCCGAGGCTTGGTACAAACTGACCCACCGCGACATGGGCCCGCACGAGCGACTGCTCGGCGCGGAAGTCCCGGCCGAGCCCCGCCTCTGGCAGGACCCGGTGCCGCCGCTGGATCACCCGCTCATAGACGCCGCCGACATCGCCGACCTGAAGGCCCGGATCCTGGCCTCGGGCCTGAGCGTCCAGCGCCTGGTCGCCACCGCCTGGGCCTCGGCCTCGACCTTCCGCGGCTCCGACAAGCGCGGCGGCGCCAACGGCGCCCGCATCCGCCTCAGCCCCGCCAAGGACTGGGCGGTCAACGAGCCGGCCGAACTGGCGACCGCCTTAGGGAAGCTGGAAGCGATCCAGACCGCCTTCAACACCGCCCAGCCGGGCGCCAAGCGGGTCTCGCTCGCCGACCTGATCGTGCTCGGCGGCTGCGCCGCCGTCGAGCAGGCGGCCAAGGCCGCCGGCCACGAGGTCCAGGTTCCCTTCACCCCCGGCCGCACCGACGCCAGTCAGGACCAGACGGACCCCCATTCCTACGCCGTGCTCGAACCCAAGGACGACGGCTTCCGCAACTTCCTCAGCGGCGACCAGACCCGCCGGCCGGAAGAGATGCTGGTCGACCGCGCCAACCTGCTCACCCTCACCGCCCCCGAAATGACCGCCCTGATCGGCGGCCTCCGCGTCCTGGGCGCCAATGTCGGCGGCTCGCCCCACGGCGTCTTCACCAACCGCGTCGGCGTCCTGACCAACGACTTCTTCGTCAACCTGCTCAAGTCCAGCCTGACCCTGAACTGGCAAGCCGACGAAGACGGCGGCGACACCTTCACCGGCCGCGACCGCGCCACTGGCGAACCGAAATGGACCGGAACCCGCGTCGACCTGATCTTCGGCTCCAACTCCCAGCTACGCGCGCTGTCGGAGGCCTATGCAACGGATGATGCCGCGGCGGCGTTCGTGGAGGCGTTTGTGGCGGCCTGGGGGAAGGTGATGGACGCGGATCGATTTGATTTGCTCTAGGCGTGGTTTTGGAGGCCCCCGGCCGGCGCCGGGGGGCCTCGATGGTCTGTACTGTAAGGCGGCTCGAGGTGGCCCGCCTTAATTTGGGCAGGCCAACGGAGTTGAACAACCGCCCTCCGGGATGGGTGTTGTGAGTTTCGATTCTCACGGTCCGCTCCAAAGGATTCC
>DASYAQ010000295.1:0-11896 GCA_036501225.1 Caulobacteraceae bacterium
ATCACCCTCTCGGCCGTGGCGCTCTACACCCTGGCGCGCCCGGGTCGCGCGCATCGCAGCTAAGCGGTTGGCCGCCTGAATGCGGCGAGGGCCAATGTCGCCCAGCCCGCCAGCAGCAAGAGTCCGCCGATCGGCGTTACCGCGCCCAGCCACAGCTGGCCGCTGACCGCCATCGCATCCAGCGAGCCGGAGAAGATCGCCGCGCCGGCCAGGAAGAGCCAGGCCGCGACGCTGGCCGCGCGCGCGCCTTCGCGGGCCAGCAGGCCGGCCGCGAACACCGCCAGGGCATGGATCAGGCCGTATTCGCCGGCGGTCCGCAGCCAGTCCTTGGCCGGCCCCACGGCCGCATGCGCCCCAAAGGCTCCGGCGGCGACGGACAGGAAGCCGACAAGCGCGGCAAGGCCGAGCAGAACACGCAGTCTAGGGGTCATGCGGCGAACCTAGGCAGCGCGGAGCGGCCAGACAATCGAGAGCTAGCTTAACCGCGACCTTCTCCTCGCGGGAGAAGGGACCGGTGGCGAAGCCACGGCTGTCAGATTCGACCTAGACGGTCTCGGCGATCGCCGCGTCGAGCAGCAGGAAGGCGCGGCCCTGGTCGGAGCCGAGCAGGGACTGGGCGGAGAAGGCCTCGCCCTCGCGGCTGGCGGCCTCGGCGATCAGGCCTTGGTAGCGGCGCACATAGCGCTCGGCCTGGGCGTGGAAGTTGCGGTCGGCCATCATCCGCCGCGACAGCCGGCGGATGGCGGCGGGGGCCAGCCGGCGCATCATCTCGCGGCCGTTCGATGGTCCGCCAGCCTTGATCGCGGCGGCTATTTCGTCGATGCGCGCGCGCGGCGCCAGGGCGGCGGCGTCGATGCCCATGGCCTCGACCTCGCCGAGCATCACGCCGGCCAGGGCGCCCTCGTCGATCGGCGCGTCGTCCATCGACGAGAGCAGCTCCTTCCAGGTCCAGCTGTCGCCGATGGTTTCGGCCTGTTCCTGGCCGCCGGCGGCCTCGAAGACGCTCTTGAACTCCTCGTCCGTCGCCGTGGGCGTCAACTTCAGACGCGGGCGCAGGCCGGCCTGGTCGGCGACGGTCGCCGGCGACGGGGCCGGCGAAGGCGCTTCGGGCGCGCGCGGGACCGGTCTTGGCGGGGCGGCTTGCGCGGCAGGAGCGCCTGGCGCTGGCGCCGCAGCGGCGGGCTGGGCCGGCGGAGCCGGGCGCGGCGCGGCGCGCTGGCCGGTGGTTCCCGCCGCGCCGGCGACAACGCCCATCAGCCGCACGGCCTCGCTCAGCATGTCGTAGTTGCGCCGCACACGCTCCTGGAAGGCGGCGTCGATGTTCTGGGTTTCCTCGGCGGCGCTGCGGGCCGAGGCCATCAGCGCCTCGATGCCGCGCTCGACATTCTGCCGGATGGCTTCGGTGTGGGCCTGGGCGTCGGCCGGGGCGCGGGCCAGCCGCTGATCGATTTCGGCGATGGTGGCCTCGAGCGCCGCCAGTGTGTCGCGCGCCGCCGCGACGCCCTGGTTCAGGCGCTCGCTGGTCTTGGCGCTGGCCTCGTCGACCAACGAGGCCGAGCGCTCGATGACCTGGCGCGCCTCGTCCAGCCGCGCGTCGAAGGCCACCACCGCCTTCTGCCCGGCCGCAAAGGCGACTTCGCCCAGCTGATCGACCTGGCCGCGCGCCGTCGCGACATGGCCTTCGGCGGTCTGTCTGGCCTGGGTGGCGCTCGCGGCCAGCATGCCGATCGAGTCCCGCGCCCGTTCTTCCAGGGCCTCGCGCTCGCGGCCGGCCAGTTCGGTGATCATGCTCATCGAATGGGCGGCCCGCGCGGTCAGCTGGTCGCGTTCCGCCGAGGCGGTCTGCGACAGCTCGCGCAGGTGTTCGCCGGCGGCGGCGATCATCTGGCGCAGCACGTCGGCGCTGCGGGCGGCGGTCTCGCCGAGTTCGGCCGCCCCGCCCCGGGCGCTGGCGATGGTTTCGCTGAGCTGGGCGCGCAGCGATTCGGCTTCCACCGCATAGGTCTCGTGATCGGCGCGCAGGCCGTGGGCGGTCGAGACCAGGGCGGCGCGCTGTTCGGCCAGGCTCTCCTCGATGGCGCGGGCCTGGTCGACGACGCTCAGGCCCGCCGTTTCCAGCCGATCGACCTGGCGGGTCAGGCTGTCCGAGGCGGTTTTCGCCGCATCGCTGGCCTCGCCGGCGGCGGCGGCCAGGTCGGCGGCGCGGGCGGCCAGCGCGGCTTCCGCCTCGCGGACCTGAGTCTCGGCCAGGTCGGAGGCCTCGCCGACCATGCGCGCCTGACTGGCGATCGCCTCGGTGATCGAAGCGGCGCGGCTATCCAGCGCGGCGGTCAGGGCCTCCATCTTTCCCCGTTCGCCGGCCAGGTTCTCGCTCAGGGTGGTGGCCGCACGGCTCGAGCCGCCGGCCGCCTCGACCAGCCGCTCGCTCTCGGCGGCCAGGGCTTCGCGCAGGGTGGTGAGCTGGTTTTGCGCCTGGGCGGCGGCTTCGCCGGCGCGCTGGATCTCCTGGCGCACCGCGTCCACCGCCGAACCGGCCCCGCGGGCGGCCAGCGCGGCCGGGGCCAGCAGGCTCTCGGCCAAGGCGCGCGCGCGCCGGGTCTCGGCGGCCAGGGCGCGGCCCTGCTGGACCAGATAGGCGGCGATCCAGATCAGCGCGATGGGGCCGAGCGCCAGCAGGGCGGCGCCGGCGAGCGCCAGGCTGTTGGTCTGCAGGGCCGAGATCGCGCGCGGATTGGCGACCGCATAGAGGGCCGGGCCCAGCGCCCAGAGCACCGAGACCACGGCGGCCGTCAGATAGACCGGCCAGGCGCGCGGCGGCGGCGGGGTCGCCGGCGGCCTGGTGGTCTCGACCCGCGGGTTCAGAGGCGCCAGTTCGGCCGCGGGCTGGGCGGCGGGCGATGGGGCGTGATTCGCCGCCGGCTCGAGCTCGAAGTCCTCGCGCGCCTCGGCCAGCACCACGGGCGGTGGCTGGGTTCTCGAAAGATCGAACGGTTGCGCCCGGTTGCCCTTCATCGGCGACGGCGATCCTCAAACTACGCGGCGGGCAATTCCTCAGAGGCGATGCCGCGCCCCGCCCGGACGTTCGCGCATCAGGCGAAAACTACCGGGGAAAGGCCGGCGCGGAAAGCCGCTTTCGCCGGTGCGGCGATGCATCACGGGCCGACAGTCCGCACCCGCGCGATGGCGACAGCCTCAAACCCTTTAAGAATACCCGAAACAGAAGCATGACATAATCATCTTTATACAGATCAATATAAGCTGCGGAGATGAAATAAGGCGCCGTCTTTCCGCCATAGTCATCGAAGCGCGTCCCAATTGTCACTAAACTGACAAGTCCGCTCACTATGCACTGTCCCACCGACAGCGGCCGAACCGGCCGTCTATCAGCGAGGACATCGGATGTTGAAACGACTCACAGCGGTCGCCTGCGCGGCGCTCGCGCTTGGCGCGGCTGGCGCGGCGAAGGCAGACATCTCGGGCGCAGGAGCGACCTTCCCGGCGCCGGTCTACGCCAAGTGGGCCGAGGCCTATAAGGCCCAGACCCACAGCCAGTTGAACTACCAGGCGATCGGCTCCGGCGGCGGCATCAAACAGATCGAAGCCAAGACCGTCGATTTCGGCGCTTCCGACAAGCCGCTGAAGCCGGACGTGTTGACGTCGAACGGCCTGATGCAGTTTCCGACCGTGGTCGGCGGCGTGGTGCCGATCATGAACCTGCCGGGCATCAGACCGGGTCAGATCCACATGACCGGCTCGGTCCTCGCCAATATCTATCTGGGCGAGATCAAGAAGTGGAACGATCCGCAGATCGCCGCGCTCAATCGCGGCGTGCCGCTGCCGAACCTGCCGATCACCGTCGTGCACCGCTCCGACGGCTCGGGCACCAGCTTCCTGTTCACCACCTACCTGTCGATGAAGAACCCCGCCTGGGCGTCGAAAGTCGGCGGCAACGACTCGGTGCAGTGGCCGACCGGCCTCGGCGGCAAGGGCAATGACGGCGTCGCCGCCTTCGTCAAGCAGACGCTCGGCTCCATCGGCTATGTCGAATACGCCTACGCCAAGCAGAACCACATGACCTACGCCCTGATGCAGAACAAGCAGGGGGCCTATGTCTCGCCGGACGCCAACAACTTCGCTGCCGCCGCGGCGCACGGCGACTGGTCGAAGGCTCCGGGGTTCTATCTGCTGCTGCTCGATCAGCCCGGCGCGGCGTCCTGGCCGATCACCGGCGCGACCTTCATCCTGATGCATAAGCAACAGACCAACGCCGATACGGCCGCCTCGGTGCTGAAGTTTTTCGACTGGGCCTACAAGAACGGCGACCCCGCCGCGGCCTCGCTCGACTACGTCACCCTGCCGCCGGCCGTGAAGGCTCTGGTCCGCAAGTCCTGGGGCCAGATCAAGGGTCCGAACGGCCAACCGACCTACGTCAGCCACTAGGCGTTCGCGCGCAAACAACAGCGACGGAGGTCCGGTTCGCCTGGCCTCCGTCAGTCTTGTGTAAGGACCCATGAGCGTCACAGACCTCGCCACCACCGAACGAACGCGGCCCAGGGGAGCGGCCTTCGATCCGATCTTCAAATGGATCTGCGCCGCCGCGGCGACGACGCTGCTGGCCGCCCTGACCGGCATTGTCGTGTTGCTGGCCATCGGCGGCTGGCCGGCGCTGTCGAGATTCGGCCTTAGTTTCTTCACCTCCACCGACTGGAACCCGGTCACCGACGTGTTCGGCGGCGAGGGGCCGATCGTCGGCACGCTGGTCACCTCGTTCATGGCGCTGCTGTTCTCTCTGCCGATCGCCTTCGGGGTCGCGGTCTTCCTGGTCGAGTTCTGCCCTCGCGTGCTGCGCCGGCCGATCGGGGTCGCGGTCGAGCTCCTGGCCGGCGTGCCCTCGATCGTCTACGGGATGTGGGGCCTGTTCGTGTTCGCGCCCTTTTTCGCCAGCTATATCGAGGTGCCGGCCATGTCGGCCGCCCAACCGGGCTCGCTCCTGGAGATGTTGACGCAAGGCGTGCCGAACGGCGCCAACATCCTGACCGCCTCGATCGTGCTGGCGATCATGATCCTGCCCTATATGGCGGCGGTTCTGCGCGAACTCTTCCTCACCGTGCCCGTTCAGCTGCGCGAGAGCGGCTACGGCATGGGTTCGACCACGCTGGAGGTGGTGACCTCGATTACCTTGCCCTACGTGCGGCGCAGCGCCGTCGGCGCGGTCATGCTCGGCCTTGGCCGGGCGCTGGGCGAAACCATGGCGGTGACCTTCATCATCGGCAATTCCCACACCCTGCCCAAGTCGTTCTTCGACTCGGGCTCGACCATCGCCTCGACCATCGCCAACGAGTTCAACGAGGCCACCACGCCCATGTACACCTCGGCGCTGATCGCGCTGGGTTTCGTGCTCTTCCTGATCAGCTTCGCGGTCCTGGCCATCGCGCGCGCCCTGCTCGGCGCCGAGAAGGCCGTCTGATGGCCTCGTTCCGCAGAGCCCGGCGCTCCATCGCCAGCGGCGCCTTCACCATCTTCTGCTGGGCGGTGACCGCGGTCGCCCTGGCGGCGCTGGCGATGATCCTCTGGTCGCTGCTGGTCAAGGGCGTCGGCGGCATCGACCAGCACACCTTCACCATGGACACGCCGGCCGCCGGCTCGGTCGGCGGCTTGCGCAACGCCATCATCGGCTCGGTGATCATGTGCGCCATGGCGATGGCGATGGCGATCGTCGTCGGCGTGCTGGCCGGCACCTGGCTGGCCGAATATGGGCGCAACAGCTTCTACGCCAACCTGGTGCGGTTCCTGAACGACATCCTGCTGTCGGCGCCGTCGGTGCTGATCGGCCTATTCGTCTATGAGTTCATGGTCGCGCCCTTCCATGGCTTCTCGGCCATCGCCGGCGCCTTCGCGCTCGCCCTGATCGCGGTGCCGATCATCACCCGCACCACCGAGGACGTGCTGAAGCTGCAGCCGACCGCGCTGCGCGAAGCCGGCGTGGCCTTGGGGACTCCGCACTGGAGCGCCATCCGCCAGATCCTGTGGAAGTCGGCGGGCAGCGGCATCCTGACCGGCGGCCTCTTGGCCTTCGCGCGGATCAGCGGCGAAACCGCGCCGCTGCTCTTCACCTCGCTCAACGAACAGTTCCTGAATTTCAACCTGACCAAGGAAATGGCCAGCCTGCCGGTGGTGATCTTCAACGACGCGCTCAGCGCCTATGATGATCTCGTACGGCTGGCCTGGGGCGGCGCGCTGATCATTGCGGTCGCGGTGCTCGGAACCAATGTCCTGGCTCGCATCATCACCCGGGAGCGTCATCCCTCATGAACGCCGTCAATTCCGAAGTGGCCGAGGTGTATGAGCGCCACGCCGCCGAGATCGCGCCGGAGACGATCAAGCTGCACACGCGCAACCTGGATTTCTTCTACGGCAAGAACCAGGCGCTGCACGCGGTCACCCTGCCGGTGGTCGAGAAGGGCGTCACCGCCCTGATCGGTCCGTCGGGCTGCGGCAAGTCGACCCTGCTGCGCGCCATGAACCGCATCTACGGCCTCTATCCCGGCCAGCGCGCCGCCGGCGAGATCATGCTGGATGGCCAGAACATTCTCGACAAGACGGTCGACGTCGCGACGCTGCGCTCGCGCGTCGGCATGGTGTTCCAGAAGCCGACGCCGTTCCCGATGTCCATCCACGACAACGTCGCCTTCGGGGTCAAACTCTACGAGGGCTTGAACCGCGCCGAGATGGACCAGCGGGTCGAGGAAGCCCTGCGCAAGGCGGCGCTGTGGGACGAGGTCAAGGACAAGCTGCGCCATTCGGGCCTCAGCCTGTCGGGCGGCCAGCAACAGCGGTTGTGCGTGGCGCGCGGCATCGCGGTGCGGCCGGAGATCCTGTTGCTCGACGAGCCGGCTTCGGCGCTCGATCCGGTATCGACCGCCAAGCTCGAGCAGACCATCGTCGAGTTGAAGAAGGACTATACGATCGTCATCGTCACCCACAATCTGCAGCAGGCCACGCGGGTCTCCGACAACACAGGCTTCATGTTCCTAGGCCGCCTGATCGAGTTCGCGCCGACCGCCGAACTGTTCAGCGCGCCCAAGGCCAAGCGCACCGCCGACTATATCGGCGGCCGCTTCGGATAAGGATTCGGCGCTGTCCTGAATGCGGACCTTGCGGACTCGGCGGCCCTATCGAGGGCCGAGCATGCCGATCGTGTGCAGCCACTGCTCCACCAGTTGCGGCCATCCAGAAACGGGAAGCTTCTTTTCTCGCAACCCGAACGCGTGGCCACCTTGCGCATAGGCGTGCAACTCCACGGGGACGCCGGCTTTCTTCAGCCCCATGTAGTAGCTCAGCGCGTCTTCGACCTGGTCCACATGATCATCCTCGTTCTGCAGCAGGAAGGTCGGAGGCGTTTGGGGTGTGATGTGGCTTTCGATGACATGATTCAGAGCGATGCTGTTCTTGGCCAGCGACAGGTGTCCGGGATAGACCGCAATGGCGAAATCGGGGCGGCTGCTGAACTGGTCCGCTGCGTCCACCGGAGCGTAGAGCCGGGTCTTGAAGTAGGTGCTCGTCTCCGCCACCAGAAACCCGCCCGCTGAAAACCCGATCACGCCGACCTTATGAGGGTCGATGCGCCATTCGGCGGCGTGAGCGCGCACCAGCCTCAAAGTCCGCTGGACGTCTTCCAAGGACGGCGTCGAAAGCGAATGGTTGTGAGGGCGGCAATCGCATTGCCAGACATAGGGGATGCTAGGGACGCGATATTTCAGCAGCATGCAGGTGACGCCCTTGGCGGTCAGCCAATCGCAAATCTCGCTGCCTTCGAGATCCATCGCCAGGATCTGGAAGCTGCCGCCCGGGATCACGACGACCGCGGCCCCGGTGTTCTTCCCGCTTGCGGCGTAGACCGTCATCGTGGGCCGCGTGACGTTGGTCACGGCGCCCTGCTTCACGGTTTCCGGGCCTGGGACGGGTTGCTGGTCGGGCGGCGCCCCTGGCCAGATCGGAACTTGCGTGTGCCCGGGCGATGGCTGCCAAATGGCGGGCTGCGCACGAAGGGCGGTCCCGTGGCAGACCAGCGCCAGAAGAAATCCCGCCAGCGTTGCGAAGCGGGAAACCTTGGCGGGAGCGAACGCGATCAGACAAGCGGCGAACAGCTCGCGGTGACCTACCCGGCGAGAACCGCGTCGTCCCTCAAATTCACTCATGTGCGAACCTCCCCAGGATGAGCTGGAGCGACGGTCGCCTGTTTCAGCTCCACGCGGCAAAGGATAAGAACGCAGCCAGGGCATGAGGAAAAGTTGGGGCTGAGTCGATGCGCGCCACGATCCCCCTGAATGCGTTGCGGGCCTTCGAGGCCGCCGCGCGCCACCTGTCGTTCACCCGCGCGGCCGATGAGCTGTGCGTGACCCAGGCGGCGATCAGCCATCAGGTGAAGGGCCTCGAACAGAGGCTCGGCATGCCCCTGTTCCGCCGCTCCAACCGCGGGCTGACGCTGACCGACGAAGGCCTGGGGCTTGCGCCCACCCTGTTCGAGGCCTTCGGCGCCATCGACCGGCTATTCGAGCAGTTCGAAGCCGGCGGAGTGCGCGAGGTGCTCACGGTCAGCGCCGTGGGCACCTTCGTCGTCGGCGCGCTGCTCGAGCGCCTGCCGGCCTTCCGCGCCGCCAATCCCCTGGTCGATCTGCGCATCTTGACCAACAACAACAAAGTCGACGTGGTCGCCGAGGGATTGGACTACGCGATCCGTTTCGGCGACGGGGCCTGGCACGGCTGCGAGGCCGAGTTGATCTGCGAAGCGCCCATGTCGCCGCTCTGCGCGCCGCGGTTGGCGGCGCAGCTGCGCGAACCGGCCGATCTGCTGCGCCTGCCGCTGCTGCGTTCCTACAGGCCGCAGGACTGGCTCGCCTGGTTCAAGTCGGCGGGATTGGACGCGGTGAACCTGCACGGCCCGCTGTTCGATTCCTCGCTGATCATGGTCCAGGCAGCGATCCGGGGCGAAGGCGTCGCGCTCGCCCCATACGGCCTGTTTCGGCGCGAGCTTGACGGGGGCCAGCTCGTGCGACCGTTCCCGATCGATGCCGAGGTCGGCGGCTATTGGCTGACATGGGTCAAGACCCGCACGCGTTCTCCGGCGATGCAGGCCTTCGGCAACTGGCTGACGAGCGTGTGTCTGGATGGGGAAGCCGGGACGGCCGCCGCGTCGCCGGCGTCGGATGTTGTTGGCCAACCAGCCGCCGGATAGTCCGGCGATGGCCGCAAGCCGGCAGTGGTCCCGGAACCGGACGTTCCAGACTTCAGCTGAGGGTCGGAGCGGTCATTGACCTCCCGCCCGAAAGCAGACCCTGAGCTTGGGTACGCCCTCTAGCAGGGGTGGTTGCTTCGGGCGATCTCGTGCCCGGCATAGGCGCCGACGCCGGCCCCCAGCAGGGTGCCGCCCGCCCGGCCGTGACCGATGGCGCTGCCGAGCAATCCGCCGGCAACGGCGCCGATGACGGTGCCGGCCACGGCGTGTTGATGCTGGTTCACCCGGCAACGCCAATAATGGTGGCCGTGATACCAGTAGCCGCCGGGCTGCGCCGCTGCCGGCGTCGCCAGCGCCATCGCCATTGCGGCCGCAACGCCAACGCCTGCTCCAAGTCCGCGCATAGGAAATCTCCGTTTCACATGATCGGGGCCGAACAAGAGAACGCGGCGGAAGCTTGGCTGTTCCACGTTCCGGATAAGACGGCGCCGAGGCTCTCCATATCCGGCGCCTGGCATGACGCGCCTCCGATTAATCGGGGGTGAACAGGCCCATCAGGCTCGGCCGGACATAGAGCCGCTCGACCGCATCGGCGTCGTCGCCGGCGAGCCAGGGGCGCAGATAGGCCGACGAATTGACCATGGCCATCACCGTCTGGGCGGCGATCAGCGGATCGACCGGCCGGATCGAGCCGTCGACGATGCCGTCGTCGATCATGCCGGCGAAGCGGAGGGTGGCCTCCTGGAAGCGCGCGCCCATCGGCTGGCGAAGCTCCGGCGGCAGGGCGGCGAAGGCGTAGCTGCGCAGCATGCGACCGCGGCTGGCGGTGGCCTGATAGAGGGCCAGCGCCGTGGCCGAGGCGCACAGCCGGGTCCAGCCGTCACCGGGATAGGGGCGGGTCTGGCCCTCGCGCAATATGTCCAGGGTGCGCTCGAAACAGGCCAGGATCAGGTCGTCCTTGTCGGTGTTGTGATAGTAGAACGAGCCCTTGGTGACGTTCAGCCGCGCCGAGATCTTGTCGACCGAGGCGCCGTGATAGCCCTGTTCGTTGATGAGGTCGGTGGCGGCGATCAGGAAGCGCTCGCGCGACGGCTCCGTGGTTGGCGCGACGGGAACGCCGAGTTCGACCGGCGTCAAGAGCGGCCAGTCGCGGCCGGGACCGGCGAGGCCGCCGATCAGCACGTCGGCCAGCCGCTCGGCGGCGCGCGCATAGTCCCGCGGCTCGTAGGGGTCGAGCCAGCTGGCGGTCCAGCCAAGCTGTTCGATGAGCAGGCGCGCATAGAGGCCGCGCCTGCGACCATTCAGCCAGGGCAGGGCCGGCGACGCGAACAGATCGGCCAGCCGGTCGAACATCCGCCGATAGGCCCCGAGCAGATGGGTGAGGTTCGGCTGCGGAACCAGGCGAATCTCGGAAAACTCCGCCAGCGCCGGCGCTTGCCCCAGCCGCGCCAGGCGCTGGACCTCGATATGGCCGCCGATGAAGCGGGCGAGCCGCGCCTGCGGCCCCTCGGCCAGGGCGGCGTCGGCGATCAGGGCTTCAAAACGGTCGATCGCGGCCAGCAGGCAGGCGGCGAGCAGGTCGCGCCGGCGCTTGAAATAATAGGTCAGGCTCACGGGGTGCAGGCCGAGCCGCTGGGCCACCAGGGCGACGGTGAAGCCGCGCGAGCCCTGGTTGTTCAGAACCTCGGCCGCGGCGGCCAGGATTTCCTCGCGCCTTGCCGAATAGCGGGTCGGCGTGGCTTCGAACAGGGAGGAATCGGTCAAGGCGCGGGGCTCCGCATGCCCAGGTCTCGTGCCGTGCGGCGCAGGCGTCGTCAAGCTTGCGGCCCGGCGCAACGCGCGCACCCGGCGAATGGTCGGGCCTTTGATCGATAAATCGGCTATTCGGCGGGACCGATGGACCAGCGCGCCCCAGCCTCCGTATCGACCGCCGGCTCCGTCGCGGTAGACGGCGACGCGATCATTTCCGTCCGCGGCCTGACCAAGGTCTATGCATCGGGCTTTCGCGCCCTCGACGACGTCGACCTGGAGATCAGGCCGGGCGAGATCTTCGCGCTGCTCGGCCCCAACGGCGCCGGCAAGACCACTCTGATCAGCATCATCTGCGGGATCGTCAACCCGACCTCCGGCCAGATCACCGCCGGCGGCCACGATGTCGTCAGGGACTATCGCGCCGCGCGTTCGGCGATCGGACTGGTGCCGCAGGAGCTGTTCACCGACGCTTTCGAGACGGTCTGGGCCACGGTCAACTTCAGCCGCGGCCTGTTCGGCAAGGCGCCGGACCGGGCGCACATCGAAAAGGTGCTGCGCGACCTTTCCCTGTGGGACAAGAAGGACGCCAAGATCATGGACCTCTCCGGCGGCATGAAGCGCCGGGTGATGATCGCCAAGGCCCTGGCGCACGAGCCCCGCATCCTTTTCCTCGACGAGCCCACCGCCGGGGTCGACGTCGAACTGCGCCGCGACATGTGGGAGATGGTGCGCGGGCTTCGCGCCACCGGCGTGACCATCATCCTCACCACCCACTATATCGAGGAGGCCGAGGAGATGGCCGACCGGATCGGGGTGATGACCAAGGGCCGGATCATCCTGGTCGAGGACAAGGCGGCGCTGATGCAGAAGCTCGGCAAGCGCCAGCTGACCCTGCACCTGCAGACGCCG
>DASYAQ010000296.1:0-12477 GCA_036501225.1 Caulobacteraceae bacterium
TGAAAGAATTTTACAATCCTAAGACCTTCATCATTCACGCGGCATGGCTGCGTCAGGCTTTCGCCCATTGCGCAAGATTCCTAACTGCTGCCTCCCGTAGGAGTCTGGGCCGTGTCTCAGTCCCAGTGTGGCTGATCATCCTCTCAGACCAGCTATGGATCGTAGCCTTGGTGAGCCTTTACCTCACCAACTAGCTAATCCAACGCGGGCCGCTCCAATGGCGATAAATCTTTCCCCCGTAGGGCTTATTCAGTATTAGCTCAAGTTTCCCTGAGTTGTTCTGAACCAAAAGGCACGTTCCCACGTGTTACTCACCCGTCCGCCACTAACCCCGAAGGGTCCGTTCGACTTGCATGTTTTAGGCCTGCCGCCAGCGTTCGCTCTGAGCCAGGATCAAACTCTCAGGTTTATGTTTGACGTACTGACATTCGTATCCATCGACCCTCGAAGAGGGCCGGTGGGCGTTCGTCTGCGTAGTATCTTGACGAGTTCCCATATTCGCCGACCCCGAAGGACCGACGTTCATGGTGTCTTCAAGAGACCGCATTCGATCAGTGTCTTTGTGGACAGACTTGCTCTGTCCGCAAACCACCGCCGCCTGCGTTTCTCTTTCCAAATCAACGATGTCAAAGACCTGACCAGCGAGCTGGCCCCACCCGATTACGCCCGGGCGGCGGCGAGGAGCGGCGTGTCTAGTCGTCGCTCCCGGTCGTGTCAACCGGCCCGAATCGCCCCGCCAATTTTCTCGTCGACGGGGTTGCTTCAGGGCGCAAGATTCGCATCGGGGCCGCCGAGGCTTCCCTCATAAGTCCGATACGAGTCGGGTTGAAGCTGCGGAGACTATGCCCGCGATCCGAAAAAAGCAAGCACTCGTTCGCGATTATCCGTCCGGTCGCGGACCAGCATGACACTTGCCCTCGCCCAGAGTGGACCCGCGGAAAAACGCCAAGCGGCTTTCCGCCCACAACCCGCTCTAACGCGTAGGAATCGATCACGATGATTTTGGATTGATTCAATCCAAAATCATCGTGATCTAGCCGCGCCGTAAGGGAATGTAGGAGGCAGGACCATCCCATGCTGTCGCAAAAGGCCCGTTACGCGTTGCGCGCGCTCGTCGAGCTGGCGCGCGAGCCGGCCATTCAGCGCACCGCCGCCGAGATCGCCGCGCGCGCCGACGCGCCGCGCAAATTCCTCGAGGCCATCCTGCTGGAGCTGGCCCGCCGCGGCCTGATCGTCAGCCGCCGTGGCAAGCTGGGCGGCTATGTGCTGGCCAAGCCCCCGGAAACCATCAGTTTCGCCGAGGTGATTCGCGTGATCGATGGGCCGCTGGCGCTGGCGCCCTGCGTCAGCCGGATGGCCTTCCGCAAATGCCACGACTGTCCGAGCCTGGAGACCTGTTCCCTGCGCGCGGCTCTGCTCAAGGCGCGCGACGCCACCGCGCGCGAACTGGAGGGCTACAGCCTGGCCGACGCCGCGGCCGAGGAGGCGCGCCAGCCTCAGCCGGCGGAAATATAGGCCTTCAGGTTCTCGGCCTCGGCCTCGGTCTCGGCGATCTTGCTCTTCACCAGGTCGCCGATGGAGACCAGGCCGGCAAGTCGGCCGTCCTTCAGCACCGGCAGGTGGCGGATGCGGCGGTCGGTCATGCGTTCGAGCAGCGAGTGCACCGTCTCGGTCGGCGCCGCGAACACGACGTCGCGGCTCATGCAGCTGGAGACCGGCTGGTTCAGCCCCGCCGCGCCCATCTCCGCCACCACGCGCACCACGTCGCGCTCGGACAGTATTCCAATGACCATGTCCTGGTCGTCGACGATCACCAACGCGCCGACATGGCGCGAAAGCAACAGCGCGGCGGCCGCGGCGACGGTTTCATGCGGTGAAGCTGTGAAAACCAGGTCGCCCTTATCCTTCAGGATCTGAGATACCAGCATCGGCGTTCCTCCTTCGCCTTGTATTCACGCCCGCAGCGTCCGCCCAAACCCGACGGAAGGCAATTCCCTATATAGTGATCGCCGCGCGCGGAATCGCCCCGCTCAAGGACGCCGCAGCAGAGCGAGCACCGGCGCGAACAGGATCAGGCCGGCGACATAGCCGCCCAGATGCACCTCCCAGGCGACCTTGGCGTCCCCCGCTCCCGGCGCCCAGCCGACGAAGGCGATGATCAGGTTGGCGATCAGGAAGGCCAGGGCCATGACGATGACCGGCTGGCTGAGGAAGGGCGCCAGGCGCCGATCGGGGGTCAAGAGCCGCGACGCCGCCGCCATCAGGCCCGAGCCCGCGCCCGACGCGCCCACCACCAGCGCCGCCGCGTGCGGGTGGAAGGCCACGAAGGTCAGGTTGCCCAGGATGCCGCAGACCAGGAAGAAGCCGAAAAAAGCCGCCGCCCCCGCCGCTCCGGTCCCCATCCGCTGCGCCACCGGGCTGCCGAAGGCCAGGATGAAGGCTGTATTGGTCAGCACATGCGCCCAGCCGCCATGCAGGAAGATGGCGGTGACCAGGGTCGCCCAGCGGCCTTGGTCGAGCGCCGCCGGCGAAAACCCCCAGGCATTGCCGGTGGCCTCGAGGCCAAGCCAGTCCTGAACCAGGAAGCAGGCCAGGATGAAACCGAGCAGGCTGACGACCGTCCAGGGCGACTGAAAGATCGGTTCGCGCCGGCTTGGCGCGACGTCCTGGGGCGCACTGTCTTCAGGGTCCATTGACCCGAAATGAAGCGAAACGGGTGGGTTTGCCAGGGCGCCGTCCAGAAAAAACGTCTCAAAAGGGCGAATAGGCCGGTTCAACTTAACCAAATTTCGAGGTCTTAGCCCCACAAATCCAAGCAATTCAGGGTTGGCACGGCCGTTGCTTGACCGGGTCGGCGGCGCGAATGGCTGCGGAGGCGAGTATGATTGACACAGCTTCAAGGTTTCGGCGCATGGCGCTCATCGCGGTTCCGCTTACGGCGGGTCTGGCGATGCTTGCCGCCACGGCGCAGGCCCAGACCATCAACACCAATTCAGCGTCATTCAACGCCGGCTTCGGCCGCACGCCCGCCGAGGAGAACGGTCCGGTCGACGTGCAGTTGACCGACATCAACGGCAATCTGGTCGTCGTCAACGGCCAGGTCACCAGCGCCGCGGCCGGCAGCATCTTCGCCAGCGCCGGCGCCGTCGCCAGCGCGTCGGGCATAGCCGGCGCGGCGGACTCCTTCTCCGGCGCCGGCGGCGCCTCGGCCTCCGCCATCGGCAACAATCTGAGCGTCGTTACCGAAGGCAACAACAACACGGTGATCGTCAATTCCGTCCAGTCCAATACGGGCAACGTGACGGCGACCACCAACGTCAATGGAAAGCCCTAAGACCATGGTCGTTTCTTCCTTCAAGATGTCCCTGCTCGCGCGGACCAAGGTTCCCGCGGCGATCACGGCCTGCGCCATGGCGCTCTCGGCCTGCGTCACGCCGGTGGCGGGACCCAGCGGCGTCTATGCCCACCCGATGGGCGACGCGCCGGTGACGGCCAATCCGACGCCCTACTCCGCGGCGCTGGTCTGCCTGGCCGACTATGCCCGTCAGCACCACCTCAACTCGCCCCGCATCGCGGTCGGCCGCATCTCCGACTATACGGGCAAGGAAGAGGCCGACGGGTCGGGCCGCAAGTTGACCCAGGGCGCATCGCTGATGGCGATCTCGGCCCTGGCCAAGTCCGGCGCCAACCTGGTCGAGCGCTACGACACCAGCGTCTCCGAGCTCGAGCTCAAATACGCCAACAACAAGCTGATCAGCGACGGTACGAGCAAGGGGCCGGAAACCCCCAGCGACTATCGCCGCATCGTCGCCGGCCAGGTGCCCGGCTCCGACTTCTATCTGGTCGGCGGCATCACCGAGCTGAACTTCAACATCCGCTCGACCGGCCTGAATGCCGACGCCGGCTCCAGCGCGGTCAACAATTGGGCCGGCACGGCGGGCGGCCAGATCTACGTGATGAACGTCGGCCTGGACCTTCGCCTGGTCGACACCCGCACCCTGCAGGTGGCCGACGTCATCTCCTATCAAAAGCAGATCATCGCCCGTCAGGTCGGGGTCGGCCTGTTCAGCTTCTTCCACGGCAACGTCTATAACATCTCGGTCGGCGAAGGCGGGCTCGAGCCCATGCAACTCGGCGTCCGCGCCGTGATCGAACGCGCCGTGCTCGAAATGATGGCCAACCTCTACGGGGCCCCCGGCCCCGAGGTCTGCCTGCAAGACGGCGACCCGCTCGGTGGCCGCACCACCGGCGTCACCGGCGGCTTTACGCCAGCGTACAACAACCTGGATAAAAACAATGCGCAGACTAGAGAAGATCCTGCTCGCTGGAACGTTGCTAGCGATCCCGATGCTACCGCCGTTGAGCGGAGTCGCTACTAGTCAGAGCACGTTCAACAACAATCAGAGTGTGCAGACCGACGTCACGGCCAGCCAGACCCTGAACGTTGGCGATACCTCCGACTCGTCGACGAGCGCCGCCTCGGCGACCGGCAACGGCATGTTGTCGGGCACCGAGAACGGCTCGCTGGATGTGCAGTCGATCCAGTCGATGCCGGCTAACGTCACCGGCAACATCAGCGCCGTCTCGCACATGACCATCCAGACCGATGGTGGCGAGGTCACCGCGCTGGCGGCGTCCACGGGCAACAATTACGTCGACACCAGCGTTGGCGAACTCGGCGGCGGCGACCTGACCGGCAACTTCAGCCAGTCTGCGGGGCCAAACTGGACCGTCAAGAGCGAGACCGACTTCCAGGCGCCCAACGCCCAGGCGACCGACGCGTCCATCGCCTCGCAGGCGATCGCCAATTCGCTGGGCTTTTCAGCCAGCAACGCGAGCCTCAACGTCACGACCCAGCAGACCAATAGCGCGACGGTCGACGCCGAAGGCGGCAGCGAGCTGAACGGCGGCAGCGGCGCCACGCTTGGCAATACGATGGGGACCGTGGCCTACTCGACCACGGCTGTCGGCAACAACCTGACCGGCACCGGGATCGGAGAGGCCAGCCAGACGATCAGCACCACCCAGGTCGCCAATGGCCCGCTGATTCAGGCGGCAGGCTTCGTCAACGTCGGCAACGGACAGACCGTCGAGGGCGATGCGACCGCCAGCGCCAACAACGTCGCCGTGATCAACAGCGGCGGTCCGTTGGTGGTGGTCAACAGTCAGACCAACGACACCCACTTCACCCACGCCCAGTCCGTCGCCAGCGACTTCGAGTTCGGCGCCGGCCAGGCGACGGCTTTCGGCGTCGGCAACTCCGTGCTGGCCGGCAACCAGGGCCCCTCGACCGAACTCGACAACTCACAGGTCAACACCGGCGGCATCCAGGCCCAGGCCAGCTTCACGGGCGACACCGGCTTCGACGCCACCAGCTCGGCCACGGCCATGGGCAATGCGGCGATCGGTTTCGCCTGTTCGCAGTGCGGCGGCGTGATCAACATCAACAACAGCCAGGTCACCAGCGGCGGCGGCGTGGAGGCGGACTCGACCACCACGGTCACCAACACCACCGGCAATAACCGGTCGACGACCGGGATTGCGACCGCGGTCGGCAACAACGGCACCTTCTACGTGACCCGGCCGACCAACTAGGCCGCGTTCCTCTCGACCACCCTACAGCGCGACCGGCGCGGCATTTCGCCCGCCGGTCGTTTTTGCGCCTTGCCAGCGCCACGAGGCGCGGCGAAGGTCCCGCCGGTTTTTGACCGGCCAAGGCTTATCTATGATCGCAATTCGACGGCTTCCGACGCTGGCGGGCGCAACCCTGGCGCTGGCGTTCTGCGCCAGCAGCGCCCTGGCCGCGCCCCTCGGCCTGCCCAGCTTCGGCGCGGCCGCTGCGCCCCAGGCCCGGCCGCCGGCGAATGTCTGGCCGCAGAGCTATGCCGCCGACCTGCCGCCCGATCCGGCCATGCGCTTCGGGACCCTGCCCAACGGCATGCGCTATGTGATCATGAAGAATGCCACGCCGGGCGGCCAGGCTTCGTTCCGCCTGCGCTTCGCCGCCGGCTCGATGGACGAGAGCGACGCCGAGCAGGGCCTGGCGCACCTCCTCGAACACATGGCCTTCGACGGCTCGACCCATGTGGCCAATGGCGAAATGATCAAGATCCTGGAGCGCCACGGCCTGGCCTTCGGCGCCGACACCAACGCCTCGACCTCGTGGGAAGAGACGGTCTACAAGCTCGACCTGCCCAAGGCCGACGACGACACGCTCGACACCAGCCTGATGCTGCTGCGCGAGGTGGCCAGCGAGCTGACCCTGTCGCAAGCCGCCATCGACAAGGAACGCGGCGTGGTGCTGTCGGAAGAGCGTCTGCGCGACACCCCCGGCTATCGCGTCGCCAAGGCCAGCCTGCAGCTCGATCTGCAAGGCCAGCTGGCCGCGCGCCGCTTCCCGATCGGCCTGGTCGCGGCCGTCAAAGGCGCCACCCGCGAGCAGCTGCTCGACATCTACAGCCGTTACTATCGCCCCGAACGCGCCGTGCTGGTGGCGGTCGGCGACTTCGACCCCGACGCCATCGAGGCCAAGATCAAGGCCCGGTTCGGCGACTGGACGCCGAAGACCCCGCCCGGGCCCGAGCCCGATCACGGGACGGTGCTGAAACGCGGCCCGGCGACGCAGCTGGTGGTCGAACCCGGTGCGTCGCAGATCGTCGAGATGAACTGGGTGTCGCCGCCGGAGCTCGCGCCGGATTCCAAGGCCAAGCGCCGGAGCGACATGATCGACAACCTGGCGCTGGCGGTGCTGAACCGGCGACTGGACCGGCTGGTGCGCGCCGACGATCCGCCCTTTCTCGGCGCTAGCGCCTATCGCACCGACGACTTCCACTCCGCCGAGGTGACCGCGGTGCAGACCGTCGCCAAGCCGGGCGGCTGGGAAGAGGCGCTGCGCGCCGCCGACCAGGAGGTGCGCCGCCTGGTCCGCTATGGCGTTTCCGCCGACGAACTCGGCGTCGAGGTCGACGCCTATCGCGCCACCTTGAAGGACGCCGCGCAGGGCCAGGCCACCCGCACCACCCCGGCGGTCGCCGACGACATCGCCCAGACCGTCGATACGCCGGAGGTAGAGACCAGCCCGGCCGAGGATCTGGCGCTGTTCGACGAAGACGTCAAAGGCCTCACCCCCGCCGACATCGCGGCCGCGCTGAAGAGCGTCTTCGCCGGCGACGGGCCGCTGACCCTGGTCTCGACCCAGGCGCCGGTGGACGGCGGCGACAAGGCCGTCGCCCAGGCTTTCACCAAGATCACCGCCCAGCCGGTCGCGCCGCCCAGCGCCCAGGCGGCCCTGAGCTGGCCGTACGCGGATTTCGGGACCCCCGGCAAGGTGGTCGAGCAGACCGAGGTCAGCGACATCGACACCGTCTTCGTGCGCTTCGAAAACGGCGTGCGGCTGACCATCAAGCCGACCAAGTTCCGCGACCAGCAGGTCCTGGTCCAGGCCCGGGTCGGCCGCGGCCAGCTCGACATCGCCAAGGATCGCCCGACCACCGAGTGGTCGGCCGCCGCCGCCTTTCCCGAGGGCGGACTGGACCAGCTCAGCACCCAGGATATCGACCAGGTGCTGCGCTCGAAGATCGTCGGCCGCGGCTTCACCGTCACCGACGACGCCTTCGTGCTCTCCGGCGCGACCAATCCGGACGACCTGGAGACCCAGACCCAGCTGCTGGCCGCCTATGTCGCCCACCCCGGCTGGCGGCCGGAAGGCTTCCAGCGGATGCGCGCCTCGGCCCCGACCATTCTCGACCAGCTCGATGCGACGCCGGACGGCGTGCTCAACCGTGAGCTCGGCCGGATGCTGCATGCCGGCGACCCGCGCTGGGGCCTGCCCGACCGCGCCCAGATCGCCGCCGAGACCCCAGCCGAGCTGAAGGGCCTCTTGCAGTCGCCGCTGGCCAAGGGGCCGATCGAGGTGGTGGTGGTCGGCGATGTCAATGTCGACAAGGCGATCGAGGCGGTGGCGGACACCTTCGGCGCCCTGCCGGCGCGCGAGCCCGACGGCCCGGACCCTGAAACGGTCATGGCCTTTCCCGCTCCGACGCCCGCGCCGATCCGCTTGACGGACAAGGGCCGCCGCGACCAGGCTATCGGCATGATCGCCTGGCCGACCGATGACTTCCTGTCCGACACCGACCGGGCGCGCAAGATCAACATCCTGGCCGACGTCCTGCAGCTTCGGCTGACCGACCAGCTGCGCAAGACCGAGAGCGTCACCTATTCGCCCTCCGCCGGGGCGGCGGCCTCAAGCGTCTTTCCGCACTACGGCTATCTGGACGCGCAGGTGGAGATTCCGCCCGGCAAGCTCGACGGCTTCTTCAGCGACGTCGCCGCCATCACCGCCAACCTGCGCGACAAGGCGATCAGCCCGGACGAACTGGAACGCGCCAAGAAGCCGGCGCTCGACGATCTGGAGCGGCGGCGCGAGACCAACGAATACTGGCTGGGCGCGCTGGCCGGGGTGCAGACCGATCCGCGGCGCCTGAACGCCATCCGCACCTCGGTGGCCCAGGTCGAGCGGGTCAGCGCCGCCGACGTGCAGCAGATGGCCCAGACCTATCTGCTCGACGCCAAGGCCTGGAAGCTCGAGGTCAAGCCGGCGGGCGCGCCCTAGGCGATTCCGCCCGCGCCATTCGCCTATTGCGGCCGCCGCCGGCTATGCTTGCGGCCGGAGCGAATGAGGACGGGCGTCATGCCGGGATGGACCGAGTTCCACGCCGTGATCGGCGGCGTGACGGCCGGACTGCCGGCCCTGTTCCCGCAGATGAGCTCAGCCAGTTCCGGGTCCGCGACCCTGTCCGTCGTCGCCATCTGGGCGATGGAGGCTTCGATCTCCCAATCCGCTCGGACCAATTCAGCTGAAAACGTTGGCCGTCTGCGCCACCGACGGCTGGCCGGGTGGGGGGCCAAATCGGTTTGGGCCGGGTTGCCCGGGAATGGCGCCGAGAACGCCGACGATCACCAGTTCGACCAGTGTGCCCACCCCGACCGCGATGTCTTCTCCGAGTGACCATGCGGCGATCGTCGAGACAGCAAGAAGCGCGACAATCGCTAGCACCCACCAAGCCGAGCGTCCGATGTCGCGCAACCGCCCAGCCCATAACACAACCGTCACCGCGACCATCGCGGTCGTGTGGGCATGCAACAGGTTGAGCAGCGCAGAGACCGCCAGGCTCCCGCCAAACATCAGCCAATAGGTCTTTCGATTCAGCCGTCTGCCAAAACGCAGGCGCCTCCTCTGCGCCCTTGCGGGAACCGTCGCTGCGACGGGACGATCCGGAACACCGTCCGGCTCATCGGCCCAAACTGCGACCGTGGCCGGCGACGCGGTGGATCGGCTCGGACTGGCGACGCCTCTGCGGCCAAACGTAGCCGGGCTTGTGGGTAGGCTCATTGGCGATGCGCCGCACAACTGCAATGTGAACGGTCGATGCTAGGCGCCTACGATGAGGGATATCTTAAAGGATGAGGTAAATTCGACGATCCGGCAGCCTCGGCGCCCGAGGCGGGCCCGCGATGAGCCCGCTCCGGCCGCGTTCAGAACGTTTCGCCGACCATCTCTTCGCTCTTGGCCCAGAGCGCCTTGGCGTGTTCCGGATCGAGGGCGTAGGCGCGGACGCCGGCGCGGATGTCGTCGTTCTCGGTCAGCTCGGCGACGTGGCAGTCCTCGCAATAGAGGCCGCCGACCAGATTTGCGTGCGCGACCACGCCGGCCCAGACCGAGGTCGCGGCGCCCTGCGGGATGGTCTTCCATTCAAAGCCCGCCGCGCCGCCGCCGGCATTGGCGGCGTTGATCTGTTCGATCATCGCCTGGATGACCTCCGGCTTCAGGTGTCGGCCTAGCTCGGTCTGGATGCCGCCGGGGTGAACGGCGGTGGCGCGGACGCCGCCCGCCTTGTGCCGCCGGTCGAACTCGACGGCGAACAGGATGTTGGCGGTCTTCGAGCGGCCGTAAGCCCCGAACTCGGTATATTCGGTGTGCTCGAAGTTCGGATCCTCCAGATTGACGTCGGAGAACCGGTGGCCCGACGAGGCCAGGTTCACCAGCCGGGAGCCCGATTTCAGCAACCCGGCGATGCGATTGACCAACACGAAATGGCCGAGGTGATTGGTGCCGAACTGGGTCTCGAAGCCGTCGGCCGTCACCCCCTTGGGGCAGGCCATGACGCCGGCGTTGGCGATGATCAGGTCGAACGGCGTGCCGGCGGCGTTGAGACCGTCGGCGCAGGCGCGCACGCTGGCCAGCGAGGCCAGGTCCAGCTCGACCAGTTCCAGCCCGCCGCCGTTCTTGGCGTCGTTGCGCACCTGTTCGGTTGCGCCCTTGGCCTTGCCCAGGTCCCGCGCCGCGCCAACCACCGTGGCGCCGTGGGCGGCCAGGCTGCGGGCGGTCTCGACACCGAGGCCGGCCGACACGCCGGTGACCAGGATGTGCTTGCCGGAAAGGCCGACGCCCGCCAGCACCTCATCGGTGGTGGACGTGGCTCCAAAAGGTCCCGCCATGGTTCTTCTCCGTATTCTGTGTTGATTCACTGAGCGATCAGGCTCCATCCGCGCCGGGCCGACCTTGCCAAAAACCGGTCCAGCCGATAAACGGAGGATGTCTCCGGCTTATATACGGAGGGCTCCTCCGCTTATCAAGGGCCATTGTCGTGCGTGTCGAAGCCGAGCCGGCGGAATCCGGGCGAAAGCCCCGCGCCGACGCCCAACGCAATCGCGAACGGCTGCTGGAAACCGCCAAGGCCGCCTTCGCCGACGCTGGGCCGGAGGTCAGCCTCGACGAGATCGCGCGCCGCGCCGGCGTCGGCATCGGCACCCTCTACCGGCACTTCCCCAACCGCGACGCCATCGTCGCGGCGGTCTACCGTCGCGAGGTGCAGCAATTGGCCGATGCCGCGACCCGCCTGATGGACACGCTGCCGCCCGGCGAGGCCCTGCACCAATGGATGCGGCTGTTCGTCGACTACATCGCCACCAAGAAGGTGATCGCCTCGGCCCTGGGGGCCATCGTCGGCGGCGCATCCGAACTCTATGCCTCCTCGGGCGCCCTGATCATCGGCGCCGTGGAGGCCCTGGTGGGCCGGGCCAGCGCCAGCGGCGACATCCGGGCGGATGCCGATCCGGACGACGTTCTGCGGGCTCTGGTGGGTTTCACCTACGGCAATACCAGTCCTGGCTGGGAGGCCAGCGCGCTCAGGCTCATCGACATCCTGATGGACGGACTCCGACCGTCGCCCTGAGCGTCAGATCGGCCGCTCGCCGGCGACGGTGGTGCGGTGCATCACGCGCAGGTAGCCGTCATAGCCGCCGGTGGCGTTGTGGGTGGCGCGGCGATTGTCCCACATGGTCAGCATGTTGGGCCGCCATGAATGCCGGTAGATGAAACGGTCGTCGAGCATGTGCGCGAACAGCTGGCTGAGCAGCGCGTTGCTCTCCGCGGCCTGCATCCCCTCGACCCCGATCGTGTAGACCGGGTTGATGAACAGCGCCTTGCGCCCATTGACCAGGGTGCGGACCAGCGGATGGGCGAAGGTCTTTTCCGCCTCGGCGCTGGGCAGGATGGTCATGCCCTTGCGGCCCTCCTCGCCGGCATAGAAGCCCTTGGTTCCGTAAGGCCGCGCGGCGGAATGCACCGCCTTCAGGCCGTCGACCGCGCGCCGCAGCGCCGGGTCCAGCGCCTCGTAAGCCGCTATGCCGTCGGCATAGAGGGTGTCGCCGCCCACCGGCGGGACCACCTTGGCATGCAGGATGGTGGCGGCCGGCGGCGTCTCCTGAAAGCTCCAATCGGAATGCCAGGAGCCTCCGAACACGGTGGCCTTCTCGTCCGGCTCGCGGCGCACCTCGACGATGTGCGGCCGCTCGGCCAGCGCGGCGATGTACGGATCGTGGCCGAAGCCGCCGAACTGCAGCGTGAAGGCTTCCAACTGGTCGTGATCCAGCGGCTGGTCGGGAAACCAGACCACGCCGTGGCGCACGAAGGCCGCCTTCACGGCCTCCAGCGTCTCCGCCGGCAACGGCCGCGACAGATCCAGGCCGGTGATCTCGGCCCCGAAACCGCCGGCGTTCGGCGAGACCTTGAGCGTGAGCGCATCGGACTGCGTCATCGAACTCCCCTGCCCCGCCCGTCTTCTCGAGCAAAGAAAAAGCCGGCGCATCGCGGCGCCGGCTTGAAGTCTTAGAGCAAGTCGGGCGCGGGATCGATGTCCCGCGGCCCTTAGCTGTTCCGGTTCAGTACTGAATCCCGCCGACGCCGCCATCGGTGCTCATCGAGCTGACAGTGGACGACGAGCCCTGGATGACCTCCTCATGATAGGCCGTGTAGCGCTCGACGGTGATCATGGTCAGGATCTTGATGCCGGCGCCGAAGCGGCGCAGCAGCGAACGTTCGTTGCAGTCGCGGGCGGGGACCTGGGCGCGGCAGGCCACGGCGCCGCCGGGGCTGTGATACAGGGCCTGGCCCTTGTCGCAGTCCATGGTCCAGCC
>DASYAQ010000297.1:0-4095 GCA_036501225.1 Caulobacteraceae bacterium
CGGCGTCAAGCTCGACCCCAACCTCGGTGAGGCCCTGGTCAATCTCGGTGGCGTCAAGATCGCGCAGCATCGCTTCGCCGATGGCATCGCCGACATCGATCGCGGCCTGGCGCTGGGACCGGAAGAGCCGGAAAAGGCCTACTTCAACCGCGCCCTGGCGGATGAAGGTCTGGACGACGTCAAGGCGGCCTATTTCGACTATTCCAAGGCCGCCGAGTTGAAGCCGACCTGGGCCCCGCCGCGCACCGAACTGGCCCGCTTCACCGTCCGCCCGGCGCACTAGGACCGGGGCGGGCCGGTCGTCTCTCCCGATCCTTCTCCCCTCGCGGGAGAAGGTGGCCGGTCTAAAGACCGGTCGGATGAGGGGCCGCGCTGAGCCCTCCACGACCGCGCGGGAGCCATCACCCAACTCGCCGGCGCGGCCCCTCATCCGTCTGCTTCGCAGCCACCTTCTCCCGCGAGGGGAGAAGGGACGCGGTAGGGGCGTTGCGGCCAACCACAGCGCTTCAGTCTGGAGTGGCAACCTTTCGCGCCCGAGCTTTGGGGGCCGCCGGCGCACCAGACCTGGCCGCCGGTTTGGCGCGGATCGCACCGATGGCGTCGAGCACGGCGGCGTCCGGCGTCTTGCGCGCCAGCGGGCCGCCGTTGGTGAAGTCGAGCAGCGTGTCGGTCCTGGCCGCATAGGCCGGCCAGGCCGGACGGCCGTCGCCGTTCGGATCGCCGGTCTTGGCGAAGGCCAGCCAATAGGCGCTCATGACCTCGGACGCGGCCTGGTCCATCGCGTCGGTCGGCCAGGTCGAGGCGTTCAGGGTGCGGAACACATATTGCCGCTCCGCCGCGTGCGGCGTGGCCTTGACCCGTCCCTCGATCGCCGCCGACAGGACCGAGAAGCGATAGAGGAAGGCCGCCTCGCCGCCTTGCGCGTGCAGCGCGGCTAGATGGCGCGCCGGTTCGGTGAAGATCAGGTCGCTGACCGCATGGTCCTTGAACGCCGCTTCGCTGGGATAGGCGGCCGCCAGGGCGGCGCGCTCGGCATCGGACAGATTGGCCAGGCGCCGGAACGCGCCGTCGAACGCCTGGGCTGGAATCGGAAATTCCAGCGCATTGGAGCCGGCCAGATAGGGAACCCGCGCCTGGGCGCCGCTCGCGAAGGCGGCGATCACGTCCTGGGTCAGCAGCCTGCCGTCGAGGATCGGACCCCAGCCGGCGCCGACGTCGGGATCGCCGGCCTCCAGGATGGTCCGGGCGTCGATGGCGCGCAGGGCCTCCGCGCTGCTGGCGACGATGTTCAGGGATTCGATGAAGGCCTGACCCTGTTGTTCGGCCTTGGGGAACGGCGTCCCAGGCTCGCGGCCGGCGCCCGACTGGCTGATCGCCTTGTGGAACAGGCCGCGCGCCAGCGGCGAGATCATCAGCCGGTTGATCGACATGCCGCCGGCGGACTCGCCGAAAATGGTCACGTCGCCGGGATCGCCGCCGAAGGCGGCGATGTTGCGCCTGACCCACTCCAGCGCCGCGATCTGGTCCATCAGGGCGTAGTTGCCCTTCAGCTCGTCCGGCTGGTCGGCGGTCAGCAGCGGGTGGGCGAAGAAGCCGAGCCGGCCAAGCCGGTAGTTGACGCCGACCACCACCACCCCGTCGCGGGCGAGATTGGCGCCGTCATAGAGGGCCGCCGTCGCCGAGCCGTTGACGTAGCCGCCGCCGTGAATCCAGACCATGACCGGCAGGGCCCGCTCGCCGCGCTCGGCGGGGGTCCAGACGTTCAGGGTCAGGCAGTCCTCGCTCATCGGCAGGGCGCCGACGCCATTGTCCTCGGGCTTGTAGACCTGCAGGGCGATCGGGCCGTTGTACAGGGCGCGGCGCAAGCCCCGCCACGCCGGGGCGGGCTGCGGCGGCCGCCAGCGCAGCGCGCCGACCGGAGCCGCGGCGTAGGGCACGCCCTTGAAGGCGAGCACCCCGGCCTTGGCGACGCCGCCCAGGCGGCCGGACTCGATCTCGACCGTCGTGGTCGATCTGGAGCCTCGCGCCAGGGCGGTCAGACCGGCGGCCAGGGCGGCCGCGCCCACCGAAGCCAGGGCGATGACGCTGGCGCGTTTCATGGACTCTCCTCGAGGCTGAACGACGCCAGTTTCCACAAGCCCTTGACGCGGCGCCAGTCATTTCGTGTGGTCGCCGCCGAACGCGACAGCGATGGGACGCCGGCCATGAGCATGACCGAGGACGAGGACGACCTGGCGGAACGGGCCTTCATCTATGCCGGCAAGGACGGCGTCAGCGTCGCCGCCTATCGCTGGAGCGGGGCCGAGCCCGCGCGTTTCGTCGTCCAGATCGCCCACGGCATGGCCGAGCATGCCCGCCGCTACATTCCCGTGGCGCGCGACCTGATCGCGGCCGGCGCCATGGTCTATGCCAACGACCACCGCGGGCATGGCCGCACGGCCGGCTCGATCGATGCCCTGGGCGATTTCGGCGCGGGCGGCTACGACGCCATGCCCGAGGACATGGCCATCCTGACCCGGCAGATTCGCCAGGAGCAGCCGGGCCTGCCCATCATCCTGCTTGGCCACTCCATGGGGTCCTTCGCCGCCCAGGTCTACGCGCTCGACCACAGCGATCTGATCGACGGGCTGGTGCTGTCCGGTTCGACCGCCATCGACGAGTTCGCCAAGGCGCGCGCCGAGGCCGGCGGCGCGCTGAACACCGCGTTCGAGCCGTCGCGCACGCCCTACGACTGGCTGAGCCGCGATGAGGCGGTGGTCGACGCCTATATCGCCGACCCCTATTGCGGCTTTCAGGGCCGCAATCGCTCGGCCTCACAGCTGGGCGGACAGCGGGCGGCCGATCCGGAACAGCTCAAGCGGATTCGCCCGGACCTGCCCATCTACCTGTTCGCCGGCGACAAGGACCCGCTGAACGGCGACCTGGCCTTCCTGCGCGTGCTGATCGAGCGCTACCGCGCCGCGGGCGTGAAGGACGTGACCTACGACTTCTATCCGGGCGGCCGCCACGAGATGCTGAACGAGACCAACCGCGGCGAGGTGATCGCCAACCTGGTGCGCTGGATGCATCGCGTGGTGGGTTAGGCAGGCGCCACAGTCGGGCGTAAATTTCCGTTAAGCTTATGAATTAACGGTGTAATTTCTTACCGCCTCAATTTTTCCGTCATGGCCCGGCTCGTCCGGGCCACCCATGATCGCCAGTTGATGTGATTGGCAGGGCCTAACCGATCCGCTCATGATCTGCTCCGATCGCAGGCAACCATGGGTCCCCCGCATTCCGCCGCTAAAGCGGCTCCAGCGGGGGATGACGGACTATTTTAGATCCCCGCGTACCATTCGTAGCCGCGGTCTTCCCAGAAGCCGCCCTTGCCGCCCTGGATGTTGTCGAGCCGGTCGACCGCCTCGATGCTCATCACGTACTTGGCGTGCTTGTAGCCAAGCTGGCGCTCGACGCGCAGGCGCAAGGGCGCCCCGTGGCCGACTTCGAGCGGCGCGCGGTTCAGGTCGTAGGCCAGGATGGTCTGCGGATGGAAGGCGTCGACCAAGTCGATGCTCTCGTAATAGAGCGAACCCGCCGCCAGCTCGTCGGCGCAGTGGAAGACGATGAAGCGGGCGTTTGCCGCCAGGCCGGACAGGCGCAGAAGCTGGCTCAAGGGCACGCCGGTCCACTGGCCGATGGCGCTCCAGCCCTCGACGCAGTCGTGGCGGGTGATCTGGGTGCGGCCGGGCATGGCCCTGAGCTGGGCCAGCGACAGGCTGAGCGGTCGCTGAACCAGCCCGTTCACCGCCAGCCGCCAATCGGCGAACTGCGTGTCGAGCAGGGCCTTGTAGGCGTCGCCGCCGGGATGCTCGGTGCCGTTGACCTTGAAGATCGGCGACAGGTCGCTGTGGCTGAACTCCCGCGCCAACGGCTGGCCGGACTGCAGCAGCCGCTGGGTGCGATAGGACAGGCGCTCGGCGGCCTGGAGGATGCTCAGGACCCGAGGCGACCTGGACGCCTGATCGCATCCGGTCAGCAACCCGCCGAGACCGGCCGCGGCGCTGGCGACCAGGCCCCGGCGCGAGAGGATCAGCCCGCTCATCGGTGCGCCTCCGC
>DASYAQ010000298.1:0-8335 GCA_036501225.1 Caulobacteraceae bacterium
GCCTGCAGCGCGGCGCAGAGCGCGTCGTTGGCCGGCCAGGTCGCGCGCGCCTCGCCATGCACGTCGAGCACGAAGCGGCCGACCGGCATGGCCGAGTGCCGGCAATAGTCGATCAGCTCGTCCCAGTCGGCATAGCGGCTCTTGCCCACGTCCTGGCGGAAGGCGACCAGCAGGTCGAGGCCGTGTTCGGGGCTCAAGGACCGCTCGTCCAGGGCCTGGCGCAGCGCCAGCGAGGTTGCGTCGGCGTCGCTTTCGCCGGCCAGGGTGGCGCGCATCGTCTCCAGCTGGGCCAGGCGCTCGGCGGCCGGCAGGGTCGGGTGGTCGGCGACGTCGTCGGCCATGCGGGCGAAGCGGTAGAAGGCCATGATCGCCGCCCGGTGCCGGGGCTTGATGATGAAGGAGGCGACCGGGAAGTTTTCCTGTTTGTGGTCCTTGCGCGGGGCGAGATCGCTCTCGGTCATGGCCGCCCCGCCAGGGCCTGGGCGCGACCCTTCCAGGCGCCGCCGCGGCCGCGCCAGACGTCGATCGCCGATTGCAGGGTAAAGACGGTGTAGAGCGCCGCGATCGCCGGCAGGGCCAGGCCCCAGAGCGGCGAGCGCCGATAGAAGCGCAAGGTCGGCTGGAAGCTTAGCGCCATCAAGAGCCACGCCGCCACGCCGGCGAGGCGCCAGGGGTTGGGCGCGAAGATCGCGATCAGCGGCGCGGCCAGATAGGTGACGAACAAACCGGCCAGGGCGCCAATGAGGACCAGCGGCGAGTAGTTCAGCTGCGCATAGGCCGAGCGGGAGATCATCCGGCCGATCTCACTGATCGAGCCATAGGGGCGGATGCTTTCCGCGCGATCGGTGAGGCCGAGCCAGATGGGTCCCTGGCCCTTCATCAACGCGCCCAGGGTGCAGTCGTCGATCAGCGCGGTGCGGATGGCGGCGATGCCGCCGGCGGCGGCCAGGGCGTCGGCGCGCGCCAGCATGACGCCGCCCGCCGCGCCGGCGATACGGCTCTTGGGGTCGTTCACCTGGGCGAACGGATAGACCATGGCGAAGAAGTAGACGAAGGCCGGGATCAAGAGCCGCTCGGCGGGGTTGGCGCAGCTCAGCCGCGCCATCAGCGAGGTCAGGGCGAGTTTGCGCGCCTCGGCCCGGGCGACCAGACGGCGGAGGTTGTCCGGCGCATGTGCGATGTCGGCGTCGGTCAGCAGCAGGTATTTCGGAGCCGCATCGCCGGCGCTCGCCGCCGCGACGCCCTGGCTCATCGCCCAGAGCTTGCCGGTCCAGCCGGGGGCCAGCGGTGCGCCTTTGAGCACGGTCAGGGCGCCCTGATTGCCCAGGCCCTCCGCGACGCGGGCCGTACCGTCGCTGGAATTGTCATCGACCAGGATGACGCGGAAGGGGCCCGGATATTCCTGCGCCAGCAGGCTGCCGATGGAGCGGGCGATAACGTCGGCCTCGTCGCGCGCCGGAACGACGGCGACGACCGCCGGCCAGGTTTGCGGGTCGGGCGGTTGTCCCCGGTCGTCGCGCTGGTCCGCCAACCAGAAGCCGCCGCGCGCCAGCAACATGTAGATCCAGATGACCAGCGGCAGGCCGGCGGCGAGGACGATGGGCCAGTCAGTGGACATAGCCGGCCTGACGAAACCATTCGAGGGCGTCGGAGAGGCCCTCCGCATAGGGCCGCGCGCTATAGCCGAGCTCGCGCTCGGCCTTGGCCGATGAGAAGAACATGTGATGGCGCGACATCTTCAGCGCGTCGCGGGTCAGGAAGGGCTCCTTGTTGGTCAGCCAGGCGACCGCCTCGGTGGCCAGCGCCAGCGGATAGAGCGGCGCGCGCGGCAGGCTGACGGTGGGGGCCTTGCGCCCGACCAGGGTGGCGATCTCGGCCAGCATCTTGCCCAGACTGACGTCCTGGCCGCCGAGGATGTAGTTCTCGCCCGTGCGACCCCTGTCCATGGCCAGCAGATGTCCCTGGGCGACGTCGTCCACGTGCACCAGGTTCAGGCCGGTCTCGAGGAAGGCCGGCATCCGGCCCTCCGCCGCCTCGACGATGATCCGGCCGGTGGGGGTGGGCTTGACGTCGCGCGGGCCGATCGGGGTCGAGGGGCTGACCATGACGACAGGCAGGCCGCACGCCGCCATCCGCTCCACCTCACGCTCGGCGATCACCTTGCTGCGCTTATAGGCGCCGATGGCCTCGGCGGGCTTGAGCGGCAAGGTCTCGTCCGACGGGGTCCCGTCGCCCCGGAAGCCCAGGGTGGCGACGCTGCTGGTGTAGACTATGCGCTCGACGCCGGCGTCCCCCGCCGCGCCCAACACCGCCTGGGCGCCGCTCAGATTGTTGCGCACGATCTCCTCTGGGTCGCGCGCCCAGAGCCGATAGTCGGCGGCGACGTGGAACAGGTGGCGCACGCCCTGCATGGCGGCGGCCATGGCCTGCGCATCGGCCATGTCGCCGACCACGATCTCGGCGTCCAGCCCTTCGAGGTTGCGGCGCGGGCTTGAGGCGCGCACCAGCAGCCGCAGGCGGCTTCCGCGCGCCCGTAGCGCCCTGGCGACCGCCGATCCGACGAAGCCGGAGGCGCCGGTCACCAGGGTGAGGTCGCCGCCGCCCGGCACGTCGGCCTCGCGTCGCTTTAGGCCGCGACTCTGCGGCGCTTGCGCATGAAGTCGAAGAACTCGGCGCCTTCGCGCAGGCGGCGCTGCATCATGCCCGGCACGGTGACCATTTCGCCGACCATCGAGCCAATCTTCCGCGGCCGCAGGTAGAAGCGTTTGTAGAAGGTCTCGACGGAATCGAAGATCTGGTCGTGGCTCAGGTGCGGATAGTGCAGCGGCGCGATCTGGTGGCCCTGCTCGTCGACCAGCTCGGCATGCTCGGCGTCGAGCCAGCCGTTCTCCACCGCCTGGTCGTACAGGAAGGTGCCGGGATAAGGCGCGGCCAGGGACACCTGGATGGTGTGCGGGTTGATCTTGGCCGCCCATTCGACGGTCTTCTGGATGGTCTCGCTGGTCTCGCCGGGCAGGCCCAGGATGAAGGTGCCGTGGATGGCGATGCCCAGGTCGTGGCAATCCTTGGTGAACCGCTCGGCGACCTCGATGCGCATGCCCTTCTTGATGTTGTAGAGGATCTGCTGGTCGCCGGACTCGTAGCCGACCAGCAGCAGGCGAAGCCCGCCGTCCTTCATGATCTTCAGGCTCTCGCGCGGCACATTGGCCTTGGCGTTGCACGACCAGGTGACGCCGAGCTTGCCCAGTTCGCGGGCGATGGCCTCGGCGCGCGGCAGGTCGTCGGTGAAGGTGTCGTCGTCGAAGAAGAACTCCTTCACCTGCGGAAAGGCCTTCTGCGCCCAGGCGATCTCCTCGATCACATGGCCGACGCTGCGGGTGCGGTAGCGGTGGCCGCCGACGGTCTGCGGCCAGAGGCAGAAGGTGCAGCGCGATTTGCAGCCGCGGCCGGTATAGATCGAGATGTAGGGGTGTTTCAGATAGCCGATGAAGTAGTTCTCCATCACCAGATCGCGCTTGTAGATTGGCGTCACGAAGGGCAGCGAGTCCATGTTTTCCAGCATCGCCCGGTCCGGGTTGTGCATGATCACGCCTGACGAATTGCGGTAGCTCAGCCCCTTGATATCGGCCCAGTCGTGGTCGTCGGCGACCTCCTTGATCGTGAAGTCGAACTCGTTGCGGGCGACGAAGTCGATAGCCGGCGCGGCCTTCATCGAGCCGTCGGCGTCGACGGCGACCTTGGCGCCGATCAGCCCGGCCTTCAGGTTCGGATTGACCGCCTTCAGCGCCTCGATGGTCTTGACGTCGGAGGCGAAGGACGGCGTCGAGGTGTGCAGCACCACCAGGTCGTAGTCCTTGGCCAGCGGCGCGACATAGTCGATGCCCTGGTCGTGCGGCGGGGCGTCGATCAGGCGGCTGTTCTCGACCAGTGCGGCCGGCTGGGCCAGCCAGGTCGGATACCAGTAGGACTTGACCTCCCGCCGGGCTTGGTAGCGGGCGCCCGCGCCGCCGTCGAAGCCGTCGAACGACGGCGCCTGAAGGAAGAGTGTACGCAGCATTCTATGACCTCAATCCAAGTCCAGGGGGCGACGCTCGCCGTTCGCCCCCGTCCAACTCTGTCCTCTACGCCGGTTCAGGCGTCACGCAAACGCCGGCGGCTCTCGACGAGCTGCCAGCTCAACAACATAGGTACGCCGACGGCGATGTCGCGGGCTCGCTTGAGCAGCGACAGCGCCAGCGCCGCCTCCACCGGCAGGCCGAACAGCGGGCCGAGCAGGGCATAGGCGCCTTCCTGCACGCCCAATCCGCTCGGGGCCACAAAGGCGGCGTTGCGGATGGCGAACATAAGGCTCTCGATCGCCGCCACCGAGGCGAACGGCAGCGGCCGGCCGATCAGCAGCAGGATAAGCCACGTCCCGCCGGCCGCGCCGAACCAGGCGAAGATATGCACCCCAAGGCTGGTCGACAGCCGCGATGGCTGGCCATAGGCCGCCTCGACCACCTTGGCGACCGCCGTCGCCTGCTGGCCGGCGGCGGGCGCCAGGCGGTGAAACAGCCGCCGCATCAGGTTCAGACCGCGCCGCTGCATGGCGATCAGGACGCCCACCATGGCCGCGGCGATGACCAGGCCGCCGGCGATGGCGTAGAGCAGCCGGCCGCTGCTGTTAGCGGCGAAGCCCAGTCGATGGGCGAGCAGGCCCACGCCGACCAGGGTGTAGATCAGCTGGGCGACGATCTCGACAGTGGTGTCGACCAGGCTGGAACCGAAGGCGACGGCGGTCGGGGTTCCGCCAAGCACCGCGGCCCGCGCGGCGATCACCAGGCCCCCGAGCTGCGAAAAGGGCAGGACGTCGGAGGCGGCCTCACGCAAGAGCCGGCTCCACATGAACAGCGGAATCCGCTCGCTGGGCTCGCCAAGCGCCACCAGCCACCAGGCCAGACCCAGGGGGACGAACAGGCAGAGCTGGGCCGCGATGACGGCCAGGAAGCCTGGAACGCCGATCGGCCGCACGGCCGCCAGCACGGCGGCGAAGTTGAAGTATCCGATGACGGCGGTGGCGACGAAGAGGCCGACGACGGCCGCGACGATGGCCGTCGCCCGCGTACGGGCGCGAGGGTCGATCATGTGGTGGCGATCACGCCATCGCGCTGGACGCGCAGGCGGGCGCCGCGCCATTGCACCTGGTCGCCGAAGATGGCGGCGATGAAGACGCCGAACGACACCAGGTCGCGCATCGGAAGCAGCCAGAGCAGGCCGCGATCGGAGATCATCCAGCGGCTGAGCAGATAGGCCTGGGCCTGCCGCAGACCGGTGAGCACGGCGAGCAGCACGAGGCTCCAGCCGGCGAAGCCGGACAGGGCCGCGCCGATCAGGGCCAGCGGGGTGACGTGGATGACGACGCTGCCGAGATAGCCGGCCGGCTGCACCAGCCGGATGGTCCGCGCCCAGCGCAGTTCGTGGCTCAGCATCTCGCTGGCGCTGCGCTCGGGGAAAACATGATCGATCACCATGGTCGGGCAGCCTATGCGCAGGCCCGTGGCGCGGACGGCCCGGCCCAGTTCGAAATCGTCGGCCAGGAAGTCGGCCAGATACTCGAGCCCTCCGATCGAGGCGAGGGTCTCGGCGCCAAGCGCCATGGTCGGGCCCAGGCAGGGATTGGCGCCCAGCATCTCGCCGACCAGCACGCTGGGCGCGAAACGGGTGTTGACGTCCAGCGCCGCGAGCCTCGACCAGAAACTGGCCGTGGGCCGGCCGCGATAAAGGCAGTGGATCATGCCGACTCCAGGCGCTTCCAGGGCGGCCACGATCCGGCCGAGCCCGTCCGGGGTCAGCCGCACGTCGCTGTCGCTGATGACGACGATCTCACCGCGCGCCTGGGCGGCCATGTTGATCAGGTTGCCGATCTTGCGACTGGTCCCGTGCACCGTGGGATCGCTGACCAGGACGATGTCGTGGTCGGGATGCTCCCGCCGAAGCCGTTCGGCGACCGCCAGGGCCGAGTCGGCCGGGTCCTGTACGCCGAGGATGATCTGCAGCGGGCCGGCATAGACCTGGCTGCAGAAACTGACCAGATTCTCGTAGAGTTCGGGCTCGTCGCCGTGCAGCGGCTTCAGCACGGTGATCGAAGGCTGGCCAGCCGCCGCCGCCGCCGGCCGCCGCAGGAAACGCCAGGCCGCCCAGGTCGCCAGTGCGGAATAGATCGCGCCGCTGACGGCCAGCCCGACCAGCACAATGCTCAGACCCGCGATGATCGAGGTCAGGTTCACGTCCGGGCTCCCCGACAGGCCATCGGTCAGGCGGATTGGGCCAGGCGAGCTTCGATCGTGCGCACGATGTCCGTCGCGCCCAGGCCGGCGCGTTCATATTGCTTGAACGGATCGTCGTGGTCCAGAAAGGCGTCCGGCAGTTTCAGGGTGCGCATGACAAAGCCGGTCCGCGCCAGGTCGTTATTGACCACATAGTCCAGCACGTGGCTGCCGAAGCCGCCGATCGAGCCTTCCTCGATGGTGATCAGCATCTGGTGATTGCGCACCAGCCGGCGGACCAGGGCCTCGTCGATCGGCTTGGCGAAGCGGGCGTCGGCCACGGTGCAGGAGACGCCGCGGCTATGCAGATGCTCGGCCGCCGACAGGCAGGCCTGCAACCGGCCGCCCAGGCTGAGGATGGCCACGTCCTTGCCGTCGCGGACCACGCGGCCCTTGCCGATCGGCAGCACCTGGCCGCGCTCGGGCATGTCCAGGCCCAGGCCCTCGCCACGCGGATAGCGCAGCGCGATGGGGCCGGTGTCGTGGGCCGCCGCGGTGGCGACCATGTGCATCAGCTCCACCTCGTCCGCCGGCGCCATGACCGTGAAATTGGGCAGGCAGCAGAGATAGGCCAGGTCGAAACTGCCGGCATGGGTGGCGCCGTCGGCGCCGACCAGCCCGGCCCGGTCCATGGCGAAGCGCACCGGCAGGTTCTGGATCGCCACGTCGTGCACCACCTGGTCGTAGGCGCGCTGCAGGAAGGTGGAATAGATGGCGCAGAAGGGCTTGTAGCCCTCGGTGGCGAGGCCGGCGGCGAAGGTCACCGCGTGCTGCTCGGCGATGCCGACGTCGAACATGCGGTCGGGAAAGCGCTTCTCGAACAGGTCGAGCCCGGTGCCGGAGGGCATGGCCGCGGTGATGGCGACGATCCTGTCGTCTTCCGCCGCCTCGGCGATCAGCGAGTCGGCGAAGACCCGGGTATAGGACGGCGCTTTCGGCGCGGACTTGGCCTGGACGCCGGATTCGACGTCGAACTTGGCGACCGCATGCAGCTTGTCGGCCGAGGTCGCGGCGGCGTGATAGCCATGCCCCTTCTCGGTGATCAGGTGCAACAGCACCGGCCGGTCCGCCGCGTCGTCGCGGATCGTCGCCAGCACGGTCACCAGCCGGTCCACGTCGTGGCCGTCGATCGGCCCCAGATAGTGGAAACCCAGCGCCTCGAAGATCGAACCGCCCGGAGTCGGCGCCTCAGCGGCTTCGCGTGCGGTCAGTCTGTTCAGGTGATGGTTCAGCGCCCCGACCGGCGGCGCGATCGACATGTTGTTGTCGTTCAGGATCACCAGCAGCCGGGTCTTGCGCGCGCCGGCGTTGTTCAACGCCTCATAGGCCATGCCGGCGCTCATGGCGCCGTCGCCGATCACGGCCACCACGTGGTGGTCGCCGCCGGCCAGTTGCCGCGCCACCGCCATGCCGAGGCCGGACGAGACCGAGGTGGAGGAGTGGGCGGCGCCGAACGGGTCATATTCGCTTTCGGCGCGGCGGGTGAAGCCGGAGAGCCCGCTGCCCTGGCGAATGGTGGTGATGCGGTCGCGGCGGCCGGTCAGGATCTTGTGCGGATAGGCCTGGTGGCCGACGTCCCAGATCAGCCGGTCGCGCGGGGTTTCGAAGACATAGTGCAGCGCGACGGTCAGTTCGACCACGCCGAGGCCGGCGCCAAAGTGGCCGCCGGTCACCGAGACCGCCTCGATCGTCGCCTGCCTGAGTTCGTCGGCGACCTGTCGCATCCGCCCGGCGGGCAATTGGCGCAACTCGCCGGGCAGATTGATGCTGTCGAGGAGCGGGGTGCTGGTCGGCATTGAATCTGACGCTCCACTAACGGCGTTGAGCTAAACGCCTCACGGGGGCCTGTCGAGACTGAAGCGGTCCCCTTTCGACTAGTGTGGCGCCGGCGCCACCACCGCCACCGGCGTCTGGGCGTGCTCGGCCTGGGCGGCCCTGATCACGCCGCGGCAGGGCTCGGACACCTTGTCGAGGTTGCGAACCAGACAATCGCGCACGCCGGGTATGTCAAAGGCGAGCGCGTGCAACCG
>DASYAQ010000299.1:0-5064 GCA_036501225.1 Caulobacteraceae bacterium
AGCCGGTAGCTCTCGGCCAGGGTCAGGGCCGGGATCAGGCTGAGCGTCGGCTGGATCGCCGGATTGACCGCATGCGCCGAGATGTGCGGCGCGATTGTCGCCGGCCGCCCGGTGAAGGCGCGCAGGTGCAGGAACGGGCTCATGCCCGGGCCGTCGTTGACCGGATAGTTGTCCCACAGGAACGGCTTGCGCCCGAGGGCCGCGCCCACGCGCTGCAGATGGCCGGGGCTGAACTCGCGCGAGCAGACCTCCTCGCCGGTCCAGAACACTTGGATGGCCGGATCGAGGCGTGCGCCGAACTCCTCCAGATAGCGCGGCGGTCGCGCCCCGTATTCCCGGTCCAGGCCCGGATCGTCGCTGTAATAGGTCGGGCAGGCGATCAACCTGGTGGCGCGGCTGCGTTCGGCGATCCAGTGGATGATGCGCACCTGGGTCGCGGCCAACTCGGGCAGGTCGCCGCGCATGTCGTCGAACAGCACGCCGAGGTCATCGATGCCGATCCCGTCCAGCCAGTCCAGCTTGCGCGTCAGCGCCTGCTGAGCCTCGGCGTCGAAGTCGCGATAGATCTCGAATGGGCTGAGCCCGACCCCGAAGCGCATGCCCAGACCGCGGCAACGGGCGGAGAGCGCGGCCATGCCGTCGCGGGTCTCGGCCGGCGGCTCCTCGCGCCAGCGACGGCGCAGGTGCTGGTCGGCCTTCGGCGCATAGATGTAAAAACCGTAGCCGTTGGCCTTGAGTGCTTCGGCCTGCGCCAACCGCTCCGCCCAGGTCCATGGGCCGCCGTAAAAGCCTTCGATCAAGCCCAGATCGACATCCATGAGCGTCAGCCGCGTTCGAGCTGCAGCAGCTCGAGATCGGTCTCGTCGGCGCGGGTCGCGGCATAGACCACCGCGCCGGTGGCCGGATTGACCGCGAAGCCCTTGTCATAGGCGTAGCCGGGCGCCTCGGCGATCACGCGGGCGGGCCCGCCGGCGATCGGCTGGCTCATGATATGGGCGGGATGGCCAAACGGGTCGTCGACATAGTCGATGGCGTCGCCGTCGACGGTCCAGAGGTTGGGAAAGGCCGGGTGCGGCAGGCTGGTGATGCGCCTGGGCGTTCCATCGATGCGCCAGACGCCGGGCGAACCGGCGCGCACGCCGTAAAGCTCACTGCCGCGGGTCTGCACGGTCAGCCAGCCATAGGCCGAGGCCGGCGCGGCCTTGCCCGAGGGCGAGGCGGGTGCGCGGTAGAGACGCCAGCCCCCGGCGTCGCGACCGGCGAAGATCAGCGAGCGGCCGTCGGCCGCCCAGGCGGGCGCGCCAAGCTGGCTGCCGAAAAAGGCGACGGCGGCGATATCGCGGCCGGTGAGATCGACGATGCGGATGGCCAGGTGCCCGTCGGCCTGGGCGGCGAAAGCCAGCCGGGCGCCGTCCGGCGAGAAACGCGGGCCGTCGAGGTAGCTCTCCGGCTCGACGCTGACCAGCTGGCGCACCTCGCCGCCGGGCGGCTTGATCCAGACGCCGGCCTCGCCCGAGCGCCATCCGGCCATGGCCAGCGTACCGTCCGCCGATACGGTGGGCGCGCCGTCGACCCCCTTGCTCGGGTCGATGATCACCGGCACGCCGCCCTTGTGCGCCGGCGGCGAGGCCAGGTTGTAGACCTCGGTGTCGACCTCGACCGCGACCAGGTTCTTCGGGCCCGTGGCCAGCCGGCCCATGGTCAGCGGGCCGGACATCACGTGCTGCGGCCGGCGACCGTCGATCGGAAAGGCCCAGATGACGTTGTCGCCGTTGACGCGGCCGGCCAGCAGCACATCGCGGGAATCGCTGGTCCAGCCGCCCGGGTTCAGGTCGGCGCCCTTGGAAATCACCCGTTCCGCACCCGTGCGCAGATCGCGGATGACCAGGGGTGAGACCATGTCGCTCAGACTGCGTTGGAAGCTGATAAAGCGGCCGTCCGGCGACAGGCCCAGATCGCCGTCGCCGGGGCTGCCCGCCGGCGGATGGGTCAGATCGCTGAGCCGGCCGGTCGTCAGGTCGAGCCTGACGATGCGGTCGCTGGCGTCCTGGCTGGGACGGTCGACGAAGTAGAGGGTCTGGCCCGAGCGCGCCCAGACCACCTGGGAGCGCTCGTCGGTGCTGCAACGCGCCACTTCACGGGCCAGGCCGGTGCGCACCGAACGGGTGACGACGCGGCAGGGCTCGCCCGGCGTGACCACGACATAGGCCAGCCGCACGCCATCCGGCGACCAGCTGGAGGAGACATGATCGCCCGGCTCGTCGGTCAGCCGCACGGGCGCGCCGCCGGCCAGGGCGCGCAGATAGATCTGCCGGGCCAGGACGTCGGCGCCGCCGGAATAGGCGATGGTCTCGCCGTCGGGCGAGATGGCCGCGTGCCGCTCTATCGGCTGGGCCGAGGTCAGCAGCTTCGAACTCTCGACCGTCCACGGCCGCGGGTTCAGGCCATGCCAGGCCAGGTCGCCCAGGACGACCAGAAGGCTCGCCGCGATCGCGAGCGGGATCGCCAGGCGATGCACGCGAGGCCGGGCTCGCAACGGAACGATGTCGGCGCCTGGCCCGGTCAACCGGTAGCCGACCCGCGCCACCGTATCGATCGCAAAACAGTTGTCGAAGGTCTCCGCCAGACGGCGCAGGCGGCCGATGCAGCGGTTGATGGCGTCCTCGCCGACGATGCGGCCGCCCCAGCAGGCTTCGATCAACTCGTCGCGGGAGATGACCTGGCCGTCCATCCGCGCCAGCGCCACCAGCACCTGCATCACCCGCGGCTCGAGCACGTGCCGGCGTTGCCCCGCGCATGCCTCGCGAAGCGATGGCCTGACCAGCAGCGCGCCAACGCGGAAATCCGATTCGCGGGCCAGAATCACCGGCCGCGACGCCCTGGCGGGCTGTGGCGCCTCGATCATCGGCGATTGATCGGCGAAACGTCGCATCTCGATCCTTTCGGCGAACGCCGATCTCCCAACCTTATCAGTACCGGGGCGTAGAGGCCATCGGGCGACCGAGGCCCAATGCACGGGAGACATCCATGAGTACCCGAATATTGCTGGGTCTGACCCTTAGCCTGGCTATCGCCGCCGCCCAGGCCGCCGCGGCGTCGGAGGCTTCGCGGGTGCAAACGTCGGATTCCGGGGTGATTAGCGTCGCGACGCCGATCTCCGACCTGAACCTGTCGACGCCCGAGGGCGCCAAGGCCCTGCTGGCCCGGCTTCGCCACGCAGCGAGCATCGCCTGCGGCGACCGGCCGGACCGATGGGAAGGCCTTCAGGCGATTCAGACCTACAAGGTCTGTCTCCGCAAGAGCATGGACGACGCTGTCGACCAGGTTCACGCGCCGTTGGTGACGGCTCTTTACCGCGGTCATGGCGACGCCATGGCCAGCGCCGGGGGACCGGGTTGACCCGCGACCAGTCCCTGGAAGCCCTGATGGCCACGGCGCGGGCGGAATTCCTGCGCTATGGCTTCGACGGGACCGACGTCAACCGGATCGCGCGGCGATCCGGCCTGGCGCCGACCAGCTTCTATCGCTGGTTCAAGGACAAGACCGACATCTTCGTCGCCGTCTATCGGCGCTGGGAGGCCGAGGAGCAGCAGGCGATGCGGCGGCTGATGGCCAGGAGCGGATCGCTCGCCACCCTGGTCGAGGCCTGTATCGACCACCATCGCGCCCACACGCTCTTTCGCCGCAGCCTGCGCCGGCTGGGCCACGAGGACGCCCGGGTCCGCCAGGCGCTGGCCTCAAGCCGGCTCGAGCGGCTGGCCAGCCTGGGGCTCTGGATGGGCGGACCCCACGCCAGCGACTCCGAGCTGGCGGCCGACCTCTTGCTGTTCGAGGGCCTGGCCATCGTGCTCGCCGAGGCCGACCTTGGCGGAATGGGCCTGGACGACAAGGCCGCGCGCCGCCAGCTGAGCGTCATTCTGGCGCGCTGGCGCGCCCAGCCGGTGCGCGCGGCCAACGACCCGGTCGCCGAATCGTTGCGCGGCGCAGGTCCGGTCTGAACCGACATCGAGGTCCGAAAACAGCGCGCCGGCCATGGCCGATCCCATAGGATCAACGAATTCGCAACCCGGTGAATTCGATGCCAGCCCTTGTCCTCAAACGTGAACTGATCGCGACGCCCATCGGCGTGGTCGTGCTGCTGACCGACGCGCGCGGCCGTGTCCGCGCCCTGGACTGGGACGATCACGCGCCGCGGATGCGGCGTTTGCTGCGCCTGCACCATGGCCGCGATGGCGTGGTCCTGAGCGATGCGGGCGGCCCGTCTTCGGCGCGGGCCGCGCTCGAAGCCTATTTCGCCGGCGATCTCACCGCCCTGGATGGGCTCGAGGTCGAGACGGCCGGGACGCCGTTCCAGCGCACGGTCTGGGCGGCCTTGCGGCGTATTCCGGCCGGCCGGACCCTGAGCTATGGCGCGCTGGCGGCGCAGATCGGCAAGCCGACTGCGGTCCGCGCGGTGGGCCTGGCCAATGGCGCCAACCCGATCGGCGTCGTCGTGCCCTGTCATCGCGTCATCGGCGCGGATGGTTCGCTGACCGGCTATGGCGGCGGCCTGCGGCGCAAACGCTGGCTGCTTGAGCACGAAGGCGCCAGACTGCCCGCGGCCAGAGAGGAGCCCGCCGATGCTTGAGCTGCGCCCCAACTGCGAGTGCTGCGACACCGACCTGCCGCCCGACAGCGACCGGGCGATGATCTGCTCGTTCGAGTGCACCTTCTGCCGCGCCTGCGCCGAAGGCGTGCTGGCCGGCCGCTGCCCGAACTGCGGCGGCAATTTCACCCCAAGGCCGATCCGCCCCGCCAGCCTGCTGGCCAAGGCGCCGCCATCGACCGAACGCGTGCTGAAGGCCGACGGCTGCGCCGCCGCCTGATCCCGAAAGGCGGCCTCGAAAACCTCTCCCAAAGGGAGAGGGAGGGGCCCGCGGCCGAAGGCCAGCGGGAGATCCTATGAGGACGGGTTCGTCGCCTTTTGGGGTTGGGTGACGGGCGGCCTACGGGCTTAATTCGGCTGTTTTGGTCGAACCGTCCCAAGGATGAAGGACAATGTCACAACATCGGAATGGCGCGCCC
>DASYAQ010000300.1:0-2240 GCA_036501225.1 Caulobacteraceae bacterium
GGCCTATTTCTCGCTGGTGCAGGCGACCATGCGCTGGCGGTTCGACCAGAGCGACCTGGTGGTCAGCGAAATGGCCAAGCCCGAGGGCGGCATCCTGTTCTTCTGGCACGGTCGCATCGCGCTGGCCGTCACCTGCCGCCGGCTGATCAGGGACCGTCCGTTCCGGCCGATGATCTCGCTGTCGCCGGACGGCGAATTCATCTCAAGGACGGCGGCCTGGCTGGGCTTTCCGCCCATCCGGGGCTCGACCCAGCGGCGGCCGGGCCAGGCCAGCAAGGGCGGCGCCGCCGCCTTCATGGAGGCGCTCGACCAGATCGCCGCCGGCGGTGGCGTCATCATCACGCCGGACGGGCCGAGGGGTCCCGGCGAGATCATGCAGGCCGGACCGATCGTGCTGGCAAGGCGGGCGGGCGCGCGGGTCTTCCTGGCCGGCATCGCGGCCAGCCCGGCGGTCACGCTGAAGAACTGGGACCGGACCCGCCTTCCCCTGCCCTTTTCGCGCGGCGTCGCCATCATGGAGGGACCGCTTTATGCCCCCGCCGAGGCCGATCGGGCGCAGATGGAGGCGCTGCGCGCCGACTGGCAGGCCCGGCTGATCGCGCTCGACGCCCGCGCCGAGGCCATGCTCGACGGCCGGCGATGAGCGAGCCCCTGTCGCTCCGACTCTACGCCCTGGCGACGGGTCTGGCCGAGCCGCTGGCGCCGTTGCTGCTGTCCAGTCGTGTGCGGCGCGGCAAGGAGGATGCCGCCCGCTTGAGCGAACGGCTGGGGCGCTCCGGCCGGCCGCGTCCCGACGGCCCGCTGGTCTGGCTGCACGGCGCCAGCGTCGGCGAAAGCGTCTCGCTGCTGCCGCTGATCGCGCGCATCCGCACCGAGCGGCCCGAGCTGACCGCGCTGGTCACCAGCGGCACGCGCACCTCCGCCGACCTGCTCGCCAAGCGCCTGCCGGCGGGCGCGATCCATCAGTATGCGCCCGTGGATGCGCCGGCCGCAGTGGCCCGCTTCCTCGAGCATTGGCGGCCCGACCTCGGCCTGTTCGCCGAGAGCGAACTCTGGCCGAATCTGATCCTCGGCGCACGGCGGCGCGGGGTGCGGCTGGCCCTGGTTTCGGCGCGCATGACCGAGGCCAGCGCCCGGGGCTGGGCCCGCCGCCCGGCCGCCGCCAGGGCCATGCTGGGGGGCTTTGCGGCCATCCTGGCCCAGGACGACGCCTCGGCGGCGCGGCTCGAGGCGCTCGGCGGCCACGTCGCCGGGCGGCTGAACCTGAAGCGACTCGGCGCACCGCTGGACGTGGACGAGGCGCAGGTCGCAGCCCTGAAGGCCGCGTTCGGCGACCGCCGCATCATCCTGGCCGCCAGCACCCATGCCGGCGAGGAAGCCCTGATCGCCGCTGCCGTCCGCGGCCTGCCCGGCCGCCCGCTGCTAATCATCGCGCCCCGGCACCCGGAACGCGGCGCGACGATCGCGGCCGAGCTTGGTGGGCCGGACCTACGCATCGCGCGCCGCGGCAAGATCCTCCCCCATGGGGGGAGGGGGACCGCGCGTAGCGTGGTGGAGGGGGTTCGCCGCGCCTCTGAGTCAGCCGGCAAGGACGCGACCCGTTCTGAACCGGGCGCGGCCGGCATCGCACCCCCTCCACCGCCTGGCGGCGGTCCCCCCCCCCCAACGGGGGAGGATCTAAGGAGCATCGACATCTATCTCGCCGATACCCTGGGCGAGATGGGGTTGTTCTACCGGCTCGCGGACCTGGTGGTCATGGGGGGGAGCTTTGTCCCAGGTATCGGCGGGCATAATCCTCTGGAGGCGGCGCAGCTGGGCGTCGGCGTCGTCACCGGGCCGGAGCGGTTCAACCATGCCGACCCCTATGCCGAGATGATCGCGTCCGGGGGGGCTGTCGGGGTCGCGGACGCGTCGGGCCTGGGGCGCGAACTGGCCACCCTGTTGGCGGCGCCAGGGCGTCTGCGCGGCCTCGGCGAGCAGGCGCGCGCCTATGCCGCCGCCCAGGCCGGCGCCTTCGAGGACGGCTGGCGCGCGATTGCGCCCCTGTTGCCCGCGCCATGAGGTTGCCCACCCCCCGCTGGTGGTATGAGCGCGGACGCCGCCGGGCCTCGCCGACGCGGCTGTTGCTGAAGCCTGTCGCCGCGGTCTGGGCCGGCGTCACCGCGCGGCGCATCTCGAGCACCCGGCCGTTCGATCCGGGCGTCCCGGTGATCTGCGTCGGCGGCCTCACCCTGGGCGGC
>DASYAQ010000301.1:0-5197 GCA_036501225.1 Caulobacteraceae bacterium
GACCAGCGAAATGGGCGACGCGGTTCTGGCGGGGCTTTAGCGCTACAACAGCTCTTCCGGCGGCCCCATCATGTGGATGCCGGCGTCGACGTGGACGATCTCGCCGGTGGCCGAGCGGCCGAGGTCGGAGGCCAGCCACAGAACTGTACCGGCGACGCTCTCCGTCGCCGTATGCTCCTTGAGCGCGCTCAAGGCCGCGCTCTTTGAATGCATCTGGCGCCCACCCTGGATGCCGGCGAGCGACAACGAGCGGAAGGCGCCGGCGGAGATGGCGTTCACGCGAATCTTCGACGGCCCCAAATCCCGCGCCGCGTAGCGCACGGCCGATTCCAGCGCCGCCTTGGCCACGCCCATCATGTTGTAGTTGGGCATGGGCCGCTCGGCGCCGAGATAGGTCATGGTGATGATCGAGCCGCCGTTCGGCATCAGTTTCGCCGCCCGTCGCGCCGCGTCGACGAAGCTGTAGACCGAGATGTCCATGGCGAAGTGGAAGCCGTCACGGGTGGTGTTGTCGACAAACGAGCCCATCAGTTGGGTCCGGTCGGCCATGGCGATGGCGTGGACCATGAAGTCGAGCGTGCCTAAGGATTTTCCGACCTGAGTGAAGGCCGCGTCCATCGATGCGTCGTCCGTCACATCGCAGATCACCGGCGTTCCGCCCACGCCCTCGATCAGGGGTTTGGCGCGGCGCTCATTGCCCTCGATGTAGGTGACCGCCTGCTCGGCGCCCTGGGCGGCCATCTGGGCGGCGATGACGTAGGCGATGGAGTGGCTGTCGGCCAGGCCCATCACTAGGCCCTTCTTGCCCTTCATGAGCTCGCCCTTGGGCAGATCGAATTCGTCGGCCAAGATCAGCCTCCCTTGTGGATTTGTCGTTGGGCCTGCCTAGATCACGATGATTTTGGATTGAATCAATCCAAAATCATAAACGTGATCGATTCCTATGAGTTAGAGCGGGTTGCGGGCGGAAAACCGCTTCGCACTTTTCCGCAGGCCCGCTCGAGCAGGCGCGCCGTCAGCCGTCGACGCGGCTCAACACCAGGGTGCCGTTGGTGCCGCCGAAGCCGAAGCCGTTCGACATCACGGTCTCCAGCGCCATCTCCTTGCGCTCGCGCAGGATGGGCAGGTCGGCGAAGGCCGGATCGAGGGTCTCGATATGGGCGCTTTCGCAGGCGAATCCGGCCTGCATCATCAAGAGGCAATAGATCGCCTCCTGCGCGCCGGCGGCGCCGAGGCTGTGGCCGGTCAGCGACTTGGTCGAGGAGATCAGCGGGATGTCGCCGGCGAAGGCCTCGCGCACCGCCTCCATCTCGCGCACGTCGCCGACCTCGGTCGAGGTGCCATGCGGGTTCAGATAGTCGATGCGTCGCCCGCCGGCCGCCGCCATGGCCATGCGCATGCAGCGCACCGCGCCTTCGCCGGAGGGCGCGACCATGTCGTAGCCGTCGGAATTGGCGCCGTAGCCGGTGATCTCGGCATAGATTTTCGCGCCGCGGGCCTTGGCGTGCTCAAGCTCTTCCACCACCACGACGCCGGCGCCGCCGGCGATGACGAAGCCGTCGCGATTGGCGTCATAGGCGCGGCTGGCCACCGTCGGCCGGTCGTTGTAGCGGCTGGACATGGCGCCCATGGCGTCGAACAGGTCCGACAGGGTCCAGTCCAGCTCCTCGCAGCCGCCGGCGAAGACGATGTCCTGCTTGCCGAACTGGATCTGCTCGGCGGCCGCCCCGATGCAATGGGTCGAGGTCGCGCAGGCCGAGGAGATCGAATAGTTGATCCCCTTGATGCGAAACCAGGTCGAGAGCACGCCCGAGGGGCCGGAGCTCATCGCCTTGGGCACCGCGAAGGGGCCGATGCGCTTGGGGCCTTTCTCGCGCGTCGTATTGGCGGCCTCGACGATGGCCCGGGTCGAGGTGCCGCCCGATCCCACGATCAGGCCGGTGCGCTCATTGGAGATTTCAGCTTCCTCGAGGCCCGCATCGGCGATCGCCTGTTCCAGCGCCAGATGGCCGTAGGCCGTGCCGGGGGCCAGGAAGCGCGCGGCGCGCCGGTCGATCAGCGCCTCCCAGTCGATGACCGAGGGCGCGTTCACCTGCGAGCGGAAGCCGAGTTCGGCGTATTCCGGCGCGGCGACGATGCCCGAGCGCGCCTCGCGCAGCGAGGCGGTCACCGTCTCGGCGGTGTTTCCGATCGGGGAGATGATCCCCAATCCCGTGATGACAACCCGGCGCATCATCTTCCCCGGTCAGTTCAGGTCCTTGGCGTCGAACAGGCCGACGCGAAGGTCGTGGGCTTCGTAGATGGGCTGGCCATCGGCCTCCATCACGCCGTCGCCAACGCCCATCACCAGTTTACGGATGATAACGCGCTTCAGATCGATCCTGTAGGTGACGCGGCTGATCTTCGGCGCCACCTGGCCGGTGAACTTGACCTCGCCGACGCCGAGCGCCCGGCCGCGGCCGGGCCCGCCGGACCAGGCCAGGAAGAAGCCGACCAGCTGCCACATGGCGTCGAGGCCAAGGCAGCCCGGCATGACCGGATCACCCAGGAAGTGGCATTTGAAGAACCACAGGTCCGGATCGATATCGAGTTCGGCGCGGACGAAGCCCTTGCCGTGCGGGCCGCCCTGGCCGGTGATTTCGGTGATGCGATCGAACATCAGCATCGGCGGGTTGGGCAGCTGGGCGTTGCCGGGACCGAACATGTCGCCGCGCGCGCAGGCGAGCAGGTCTTCCTTGTCGAACTGCGACTTCGTCGTCCAGGCCGTCATGCCAAACCCGCCAGGCGCGGCCGGAGCGGCCGAACAGAGTTGATTAGAGCGGGTTGAGGAAAGCGGTTTTCCGCCCGCGACCCGCTCTAAACGTTAGGAATCGATCACGTTCATGATCTTGGATTGATTCAATCCAAAATCATCGTGATCTAGGGGTAGCACGCCGGGCTCGGCCGTCTCAACGACATTGCGGCGCCTCGGCCGCGCCCCAGACCGTGCCGGCGTCGATCCAGCCGGACGCCGCGCCCACGTGCACCTTGCACCAGCCCTTGGCGCAGTGGTCGACCGCGGCCAGGGCGCGCGAGGCCAGATAGGCGGCGATGGGCGCGTCCTTGCGCGGCCGCTGCAGGATCGGCGCCGGGCCGGCTTGGGTGCGCATCACGGTGCGGTGGCCGTCGGTGGTGCGCTCATGCACCCAGGAAAGCGCGCCGTCCGGGTCGCAGATGCGCCGCCATTCGTTGGACTCGGCCACCACCTGCACCGGCAGGCCGCGCACGTGATAGACCCAGAGCAGCCGGTGATCGTCGCCGGGGCCGGAGCGGGCGTTCACCTTGTCGAACTTCAGCGAGACATAGCGCGGCACCGGCAGGCCCGACGGGGTCGGGCGGTCCTCGTCGGCGCCGCGGCCCTGGCCCGCCTGCAGCACGAATATGATCCCAACCAGGGCGCCGATCGCCCAGCCGCCGCCCGGCCTCAATCGCTTCGCCAACCCCGCCCCTCCACGCCTTGGCCCCGCATGGCCCGTTTGCTACAAGGCCGCCCGAAGCGTGTGCGCGCAAGCGCTCCACGCGCCCGCAAGCCTAAGCCTCATTTCGAACCTCAACCATGACCGACCGCAAGCCGAAAGTCGTCGTCACGCGCAAGCTGCCCGAGCCGGTCGAGGCCAGGATGCGCGAGCTGTTCGACGTCGTCCTGAACGACGCAGACAGGCCGATGGACGCCGCCGCCCTGGCCGCCGCCGTCGCCGATACCGATGTGCTGGTCCCGACCATCACCGACCAGATCGACAAGGCGCTGATCGCGGCCGCCGGCCCGAGGCTTCGGATCATCGCCAATTTCGGCGCCGGCGTCGACCATATCGACGTCGAGGCGGCCCATGCGCGCGGCATCGCGGTGACCAATACCCCGGGCGTGCTGACCGAAGACACCGCCGACATGACCATGGCCCTGATCATGGCCGTGGCGCGCCGGCTGGTGGAAGGCGCCAACATCGCCCAGGCGGGCGAGTTCGCCGGCTGGTCGCCGACCTGGATGCTCGGCAAGCGGCTGCGCGGCGCCAGCCTCGGCATCGTCGGCATGGGCCGGATCGGCCAGGCCCTGGCCCGCCGCGCCAAGGCGTTCGGGCTGAAGATAAACTACCACAACCGCAAACCCGCCGGCCGGCTGATCGAAGAAGAACTGGGCGCGACCTATTGGGACAGTCTCGATCAGATGCTGGCCCATATGGACATCATCTCGCTCAACTGCCCGCACACCCCGGCCACCTACCACCTGCTCTCCGCCCGCCGGCTGAAGCTGCTGCAGCCGCACGCCATCCTGGTCAACACCGCCCGCGGCGAGGTGATCGACGAGGCGGCCATGGCCGCCATGCTGCAGGCGGGCGAGCTGGGCGGCGCCGGGCTGGACGTCTTCGAACACGAACCGACCATCAACCCGCGGCTGCTCAAGCTGGCCAATGTCGTGCTGTTGCCGCACATGAGCTCGGCGACGGTCGAGGCCCGGGTCGAGATGGGCGAAAAGGTGATGATCAACATCCGCACCTTCCTCGACGGCCACAAGCCGCCGGACCGCGTCATCCCGTCGATGCTGTAGCGCCGTCTTGCACCTTCCCCCCGAAACCCGAGGCCGTCCCGCCGCCGGCTTTTCCCTGCCCGATTATCTGCACGAGGCCCGCCTGCGCTACCGGTTCGCGGGCCAGGCGGACCCGTGGCTGCTCGCCGGCTGCTTCGTCGCGTTCGTGGTCGTCTGGTCGACCTATGCCGGGATTTCCGACCTGCCGGTAGCCATCCACCAGGACATGACCGAGGCCTATGTCTGGGGGCGTGAGTTCCAGCTGGGCTACAATCAGCATCCGCCCTTCTGGGCCTGGATCGCCGGCGCCTGGTTTTTGTTCGAGCCGCGCACCACCTGGTCGTTCGACCTCCTGGCGGTTCTGAACGCCGGGATCGGTCTGCTCGGCGCCTGGTGGCTGACCGGCGACTTCACCTCGGGCAACCGGCGCGTCGCGGCCACGGCCCTGCTCGTGCTGACGCCGTTTTATACGTTCCTCGGCCTCAAATATAATGCCAACTCCATCTTCCTCTCGCTGTGGCCGTGGGCCTTGCACTTCTTCGTGCGCTCGATCGACGAGCGGAAACCGGGCGACGCCGTCTGGTTCGGCGTGCTGATGGCCGCGGCCATGCTGTCGAAATACTACGCCGTCGTGCT
>DASYAQ010000302.1:0-1837 GCA_036501225.1 Caulobacteraceae bacterium
GCCTCGTGCACCTCGGCCCATACCTGCACCGGCGACGGCGGCGGCATGGTGCTGCGCGCCGGCCTGCCGCTGCAGGACATGGAGTTCGTCCAGTTCCACCCGACCGGCATCTACGGCGCCGGCTGCCTGATCACCGAAGGCGCCCGGGGCGAGGGCGGCTATCTGACCAATTCCGAGGGCGAGCGGTTCATGGAGCGCTACGCGCCCAGCGTGAAGGACCTGGCGCCGCGCGACATGGTCAGCCGCGCCATGACCATCGAGATTCGCGAGGGCCGCGGCGTCGGTCCGAAGAAGGACCACATCTTCCTGCACCTGGATCACCTCGATCCGAAGGTGCTGCACGAGCGCCTGCCCGGCATTTCCGAGACCGCGAAGATCTTCGCCAATGTCGACGTCACCAAGGCGCCGATCCCGGTCCTGCCGACCGTTCACTACAATATGGGCGGCATCCAGACGAATTATCACGCCCAGGTCGTCACTCAGGCGGGCGGCGATCCCGACCATGTGGTTCCGGGCCTGATGGCGGTGGGCGAGGCGGCCTGCGTCTCGGTGCACGGCTCCAACCGCCTGGGCTCCAACAGCCTGGTCGACCTGGTGGTGTTCGGCCGCGCCGCCGGCCTGCGCTGCGCCGAACTGCTCAAGCCCGGCGACCGCATGGTCGAGCTGAAGCCCGAGCACACCAAGGCCGCGCTCGATCGGTTCGACCGCTTCCGCAACGCCAATGGCTCGACCCCGACGGCGGTGCTGCGCGACCGCATGCAGCTGGCCATGACCGAGGACGCGGCGGTCTTCCGCACCGGCGAGACCCTGAGGAGCGGCGTGCAGCGGATCGAAAAGGTGCTGGCCGACATGGCCGACATCAAGACCTTCGACCGCGGCCTGGTCTGGAACACCGATCTGGTCGAGACGCTGGAGCTGGACAATCTGGTCGTCCAGGCCGCCGTCACCGTGACCGGGGCGCTGAACCGCGAGGAAAGCCGCGGCGCGCATGCCCGCGAGGATTTTGCCGAGCGCGACGACGTCGACTGGATGAAGCACACCCTGGCCTGGCTCGATCCCGCCACCGGCAAGGTCCGGATCGAATACCGCCCGGTCCACGCCCAGCCGATGAGCAACGACATCGCCTCCATCCCGCCCAAGGCGCGGGTCTATTGAGGCCGGTCTCCAGATGAATAGAGGGTCGTTCGCATGGTCCAACTGACGCTGCCGCAGAATTCCAAGGTCAAGAAGGGCAAGCACTGGCCGGCGCCGGCCGACGCCAAGACCGTCAAGGCTTTCCGTGTCTATCGCTGGGACCCGGAAGGCGGCGGCAATCCGCGCTGGGACGTCTATGATGTGGCCGTCGACCAGTGTGGCCCCATGCTGCTGGACGTGCTGATCCACATCAAGAACACCATGGACCCGACCCTGGCTTTCCGGCGTTCCTGCCGCGAGGGCGTCTGCGGCTCCTGCGCCATGAACATCGGCGGCCGCAACACCCTGGCCTGCACCCACGGCTGGGAGGAGGTCCCCGGCAAGGAGATCCAGATCTCGCCGTTGCCGCATCAGGCGGTGATCAAGGACCTGATCCCGGACCTCTCCATCTTCTTCGCCCAGTACGCCTCGATCGAGCCCTGGCTGCACACCACGACGCCCGAGCCGCAGAAGGAATGGCGCCAGTCGCCGGAGGACCGCGAAAAACTCGATGGGCTCTATGAGTGCATCCTCTGCGCCTGCTGCTCGACCTCGTGTCCGAGCTACTGGTGGAACGGCGAGAAATACCTCGGCCCGGCCGCGCTGCTGCAGTCCTACCGCTGGCTGGCCGACAGCCGCGACGAGGCCACCGGCGAACGGCTCG
>DASYAQ010000303.1:0-3963 GCA_036501225.1 Caulobacteraceae bacterium
CCGGTGACGCTGGAGCTGTTCAACCGCCGCTTCATGGGCGTGGCCGAGGCCATGGGCGCGGCGCTGGAGCGCACCGCCCATTCGGTCAACATCAAGGAGCGTCTGGACTTCTCCTGCGCCCTGTTCGACGCGGGCGGCGGCTTGGTCGCCAATGCGCCGCACATGCCGGTGCATCTGGGTTCGATGGGGGCCAGCGTGCGCGCGGTGACCGAGCGCCACCCGCAGCTGCGGCCGGGCGAAGCCTTTGCGCTGAACAATCCTTTCGCCGGCGGCACCCACCTGCCGGACATCACCGTGGTCATGCCGATCTTCGGGGAGGGGAGCGCCCGGCCGGAATTCTATGTCGCGGCGCGCGGCCATCATGCCGATGTCGGCGGCGTCCAGCCCGGCTCCATGCCGCCGTTTTCGCACAGCATCGACGAGGAGGGCGTCATGCTCGACGCCCTGCCGATCATGCGCGAGGGGCGGTTCCTCGAGGAGGAGACCGAGGCGGCCCTCACCGCTGGTCCCTGGCCGGCGCGCAATCCGGCCCAGAATCTCGCCGATCTGAAGGCCCAGATCGCCGCCTGCGAGGCGGGCGCGGCGGCCGTGCGCGGCATGATCGAGAGCCATGGCTCTGCTCAGGTGGCGCGCTATATGGGCTTCGTGCAGGACAATGCCGAGGCCAGCGTGCGCCGCGCCATCGGCCGGCTGCACGACGGCGCGGCCCGGGTTCCCATGGACGGCGGCGGCGAGATCGTGGTCCGGGTCACCGTCGACGCGGCGCGCGGTTCGGCGACGGTGGACTTCACCGGCACGAGCGACGTGCTGCCATCCAACTTCAACGCGCCTTCGGCCATCGTCGACGCCGCGGTGCTCTATGTCTTCCGCACCCTGGTCGACGACGACATCCCGCTGAACGCCGGTTGTCTGAAACCGCTGAGGATCGTCACGCCGCGGGGCTCGATGCTGGCGCCGCGCGCACCGGCGGCGGTGGTGGCCGGCAATGTCGAGACCAGCCAGCACATCGTCGACGTGCTCTATGCGGCGCTGGGGGTGATGGCCAACGCCCAGGGTTCGATGAACAACTTCACCTTCGGCGACGAGGCGCGACAATATTACGAGACGATCTGCGGCGGGGCGGGGGCCAGCCGCAGGGCGCCCGGCGCCAGCGCCGTTCACACCCACATGACCAATTCCCGCCTGACCGATCCGGAGATCCTCGAGCGGCGCTTTCCGGTGAGGGTCGAGGCCTTCAGCATTCGCGAGGGCTCCGGCGGCGAAGGCGCGCATCGCGGCGGCGACGGGGCGATCCGCCGCATCCGCTTCCTGGAAGCCGCCGAGGCGGCGCTGCTCTCGACGCGCCGCGAACATAGGCCGCAGGGTCTGGACGGCGGCGGCGCGGCGCTGGCCGGTCGACAACGTTTGCATGCGGCGTCCGGCGCGGTAAAGGACCTGCCGGGCTGTTTTTCACTGCAGCTGCGGCCCGGCGACGCCATCGAGATCGAGACCCCGGGGGGCGGTGGTTTCGGCGCCGGCGCCGCGCCGCCGCGTTAAGACAAGGATGCTCTAGGACATGTCTCTGGTTGCTCTCATGGCGCTGTCGATCCTGGCGGCCGAGCCCGCGACGGAGCCGCCGGCCAACCCCGATCCGGCCGCCGCGCGCCCGGAGACCGAAGACGTCCCGCCGGGCGCCCCGACCGACGACTATGGCTTTGTCAGCTGGTGCTACGGCGCCACCGACGAGTATCTGACCATCTATACCAAGGTGCTGCCGGACCTGAAGGACATCGACAAGGCGTTCGGTTCGCCGGTCAAGGAGGACGTGCCCTACGCCACCGACGTCGCCGCCCAGCACAAGGCGCTGAAGCGATTCGGCGATGCGATCGCCGCCGCCGAGAAGGCGACCTCGGACCCGATCAACACGACCGAGGGCCAGGCGGCGATCGCCAAGGGCCGCGGCATCTGGTCGGTGGCCGAGACCCTGCCCAGCCGCAAACTGGCCGACGCCTGGCTGTTCTGGGGCATTCCGGTGCGCTGCGAGCGGACCGCCAAGGCGCTGCACGAGCATCCGCTCCAGGCCATGGCGACGATTCCAGCGGGACCCGCGCCGGCCGCTGCTCAGGATCCGGTCGACCAGACGGCCGGGCCGCCCGCTTCGGCCGCGGACGCCGCCGCCGCTGCCGAAGCAGAGCCGCCGGCCGAACTCCCGGCCATCCAGACCCTTCCCGACGCGCCTCCACCGGCCGGCGCCGCTCCGCCTCCGGCCAGTCTCGGCCAATAGTTAAAATTATCGCTTTTAGATCAGAGCCTTAAGCCGGTCCCGCTGCAACTTGACGCCCTCGGCGGCTGTCTATAGGTTCCGCCGCGATCCGACAGGGCCGGGGGACAAACGGGGGTTGGGCTGGACCTTCAACCGCCATGTCGGAACCTGATGATCCGCGCAGGCAGGCGCGCAAGCGCCTCGGTCGGGACCTCGATGAGTTCGAGGCTTCCCGTGCGCCCGCAAAATCGTCCCTCGCCGGCATCGGCGAAGCGGGCGTGGGCTACCGCCTTCTGGCGGGACTGCTGGGCGGGGTGTTTGGAGGGCTCGGCCTGGGCTGGACCTTCGACTACTTCGTCCATACAAGCCCCTTCGGCTTGATCAGCGGCCTGCTGATCGGGCTTGGCGTGTCGATTTACGCCGCCGTTAGATCGGCCTTGGCGATCAGCGCCAGGGCGCAAGCTTCCGGGCCGCCGCCACCGGCCGTCCCGGACGATGAGGACGAGGACTGAAGACCGACGATGGCCGCCATCGAGCCGATGAACCAGTTCATGATCCACAAGCTCGTGCCGGTGCCTGTATTCGAGGTTCCGGGCGTGGGCTCGCTCGACCTGTCGATCAGCAACTCGGTGGCGTTCATGCTGATCGCCGCGGGCCTGCTGACTCTCTTCTTCCTCGCCGCGGCGCGTCGCCAGGTCATCCCCGGCCGAATGCAGGCCCTGGCCGAGCTTCTCTATACCATGGTCGACGGAACGCTGACCGGCGCCATCATCGGCGATCGCGGCCGGCCGTTCCTGCCGTTCGTCTTCACCATCTTTCTGCTGATCGCCATGCTCAACCTCATCGGCTTGACGCCTGGGGGTTTCAGCGTCACGTCCCAGCTGGCGGTCACCGCCACGCTGGCGATCATGACGTTCCTGACCGTCATTGCGGTTGGGTTCGCGCGTAACGGCCTTGGCGTGGTCAAGCTCTTCTGGCCGCCGGGCGTCCATTGGGGGATGGCGATCTTCATCGGCTTCTTCGAATTCATCTCCTTCCTGATCCGACCGATGACGCTGGCCATGCGTCTGTTCGGCAACATGATCGGCGGCCACGTCGTCATCTATATGTTCGCCAGTTTCGTCGTCGGCCTTGGCCTGTTCGGCCTGCATGGGGGCCTGGCGAGCCTTGGCCTGGCGGGCTCGGCGGTTTCCTTCGGCATGGTCGTCGGGCTGATGGCGCTCGAGTTCGTCGTCGCCTTCCTGCAAGCCTTCGTTTTCGCCGCCTTGACCTGCGTTTACCTCAACGAAGTTGTGAATCTCGATCACGGCCACTGACACCAACCAAAAGGGACTTTCTCGCTATGGACGTTACAGCCGCCAAATACATCGGCGCGGGCCTGGCCATGACCGGCCTGATCGGGGCCGGCGCCGGGCTCGGCATTCTGTTCGGCGGCTATCTGCAAGCCGCCATCCGCAACCCGGCCGCCGCGGCCGGCGAACGGGTCTGGCTCTTCCTGGGCATGGCGCTGGCCGAGTCCATGGGCATCTTCGGCCTGGTGATGGGCTTCATCATCCTGTTCGTGAAGGTCTGACGAACCGCTCCGATGGCCGTTACGCCTGACCAGATCCACGCCGCCAGCACCCACATCCCGGCAGACGCGGGATCAAGCGGCTTGCCGCAGTTCGACCTCGCCCAATGGCCCGGTCAGGCTGTCTGGATACTGTTCATCTTCCTGGTGA
>DASYAQ010000304.1:0-6190 GCA_036501225.1 Caulobacteraceae bacterium
GCCCTCGAGGTAGCTCGCATTGCCCGAGGCGTTGACGGCCGCGTAGCTGCGCCCGTGGAACGAGCCGTCAAAGCCGATGACGTCGATCCGCTCCGGGGCGCCGTTCGCCGCGTGATAGCGGCGCGCGGTCTTCAGGGCGCATTCCACCGCCTCGGTGCCCGAATTGGTGAAGAAGACCACGTCGGCGAAGGTGGCGGCGCAGAGCCTGGCGGCCAGGGCCTCCTGCTCGGGGATGCGATAGATGTTGGAGACGTGCCAGAGCTTTTCGCCCTGGGCCTTCAGCGCCTCCACCAGCCTGGGGTTCGAATGGCCGAGCGCGTCGACCGCTATGCCGGCCACGCAGTCCAGATAGACATCGCCCTCGATCGACCACAGGCGCACGCCCAGGCCGCGCTCGAACGCCAGCGGCGCGCGGTTATAGACGCCCATGATGTGGGTGTCGGGGGAACGAGGCTGGCCGTCTGCCATGGGAGACCTCCCAAAAGCGAACGTCCCCGAGCCGAAAGGCCGCGGGGACTGGAAGGCCGAGGCTTTTCGCCGCGCGGGCGGCGGCTGTCAACCAGGACTCAGCTTTTCAGCCGGTAGCCGGTCTGGAACAGGATCCAGCAGACCGCGCCCATGACGACGGTGAGCCCGCCCACAACGGCGACGCCGACGGCGATCGAGCCGTCGGTCTGGCCGATGAAGCCGTAGCGGAAGCCCGAGATGGTGTAGAAAAACGGGTTGTACCGCGACAGGCCGCGGAACGGCTCGGGCAGGCGATCGACCAGATAGAAAGTGCCCGACAGCATCGAGAGCGGCATGACGATGAAGGTGGTGACCGCGGCCATATGGTCGAACTTCTCGGCCCACAGGCCGGCGACCATGCCGATCATGCCCATCATCAAGGCCGCGCCCAGGCCGAAATAGGCCACCGCCCACCAATGGGCGATGTTGTAGCGGACGAAGAACAAGACCGAGATGGCGGTGACCAGGCCAACGGCCAAGCCCCGGGTCGCGGCGCCAAGGGCGAAGGCGAAGACCTGCTCGGTCGGGGAGAGCGGCGGGGTGATGAAGTCCTGGGTCAGGCCCTGCATTTTGGCCTGCATCAGCGACGAGGACGAGTTGGCGAAGGCGGAGTTCAGGATAGCCATCATGATCAGGCCGGGGCCGATGAACACCGAATAGGGAACGCCGTGCACCGAGGGGCGCAGGCCCTTCATCGCCACCACGAAGATCAGCAGATAGAGCAGGCTGGACAGCACCGGCGCGGCCAGGGTCTGCATGCCCACCTTCCAGAAGCGTTTGACTTCCTTCATGTAAAGCGTGGTGGCGCCGGTCCAGTTGACCCCGTGGTAGTCGCGCGGCGCCGGCGGCATGACCTCGGTCGCCGGGAAATCAGCTGTGTCTTTCATGGGCGCTGATGTGCCCCCGCCGCCGCCGGGGCGCAAGGGGCGGTCCTGTGCGGCGATATGACTCGGCGCGGCTGGATTCATCTGGGGATTCGAAGGCGCCACAATGGCTTAAGCGGATCCGATGCGTTGAACAGACCGTCCACAACATCTTGATCCTGTGGACAGACGCGTGGCGCCTATTGTGTCTGTTAACGGAGCGTTTACGATATCTGGTAGGGATGGTTCACCGGCGGGACCATGGGGCACTAGATATTGTGTCATGCCGGTGGACTGGCGGCGGCTGGAGGGCAAGCCAATGGGTTGGACCGACGAACGCGTTGAATTGTTGAAGAAACTCTGGCTGGAAGGACTTTCGGCCAGCCAGATCGCCAAGCAGCTTGGCGGGGTGACCCGCAACGCCGTGATCGGCAAGGTCCACCGGCTGGGCCTGTCCGGCCGCGCCGCGCCGTCGCAGCCGAGCCGGCCGACCTTCAAGGCGCCGCGGCCGCCGCGTCCGATGGCGCAACCCACGCCGCGTCGGCTGGAGCAGCGGTCGGCGCCGATGCCGGCCCCGGTCTATTTCGTCGAGGAGCCGGGCTCGGCCACGGTGCTGACGCTCGGCGCCCACATGTGCAAATGGCCGATCGGCGATCCCTCGACCGACAGCTTCACCTTCTGCGGCCGCCGGTCCGAGGCCGAGGGCCCCTACTGCGCCAACCACGCGCGCATCGCCTATCAGCCGCAGCAGCCGCGCAAGCGCTCCGGCGCGACCGAACTGGCCCGCTCGCTGCGCAGGTACATCTAAGCCGCTCTGGTCTTCTCCTCGAGGGGAAGGGTTCACGGCGCGTAGATGGTCCGGTCTTCGCCTTGCGCCCACGATCCGTCGCGGCCGGTGACCCGGATGGCCAGGCGATGGGCGCCGGCGGTCAGAGCGTCCGGCGGCAGGTCGAAGGTGAAGCGCAGCTTCGGATAATCCGGGTCGTAGGCCAGGGCCGGCGGGGTCGCGGGCGCACCGGGCCAGGTCTGGTTCAGGCGGCCCTGGCCGACGACGCGGCCGTCCAGCAGGATATCGACGCGTGAGACGCCGCTCGGGCTCGCAGCAAGGCCGGAAAGGTTCTTCAGAGTGTCGCGGTTCAGGATGTCGGTCCGCTTGGGGCGGCTGACATAGATCCGCGGCAGGAAGGGGCAGGGCTTGGCGATAGCCGACGCCACGCTGCCCACCCGGGCGGTGAAGGTCTGCATGACCAGCCGGCCGGGCGAAGCTTCCACCGTCTCGACGGGCGCAACGTCGCTGAAGCTGTTGCAGAGATCGACGCGGAACCGGGTCTCTTCCGGCGAGTCGTAGAGGTAGGTGGGCTCGGGCAGGAGGATGACCACGGCGGCGCCGGCGTGCTCGGTCGTGAGGGCCTTGCGGTCGAGATGGATGGCGGCGCGGAAGAGGTCGAAATGAGCGGTCATTTCGCGCGGATCGCCGAGCGCGAAGACCTGGCGGCCGGGCTGGCCTGGGAATTCCAGCTTCACCGCCTCCACATGACCCGCGGTGGCCAGCAGGGGCTCGGCGCCGAAACGCTGGCGCGCCAGGACCTGGGCGCGGGCGATGGCCGGCTCGAACTGGGCGAAGGGCTCGTAGTCGGCGGTGATCCGATCGCGGATGGAAAGCGGGACCCGGTCGGGGTGGGCCCAGCCGACCGCGGTCCACAGGCTGGCCAGGACGAAGAGGACGCCGGCTATGACCGGACCGGCCCCGACCACAGCCATCCGCACGCGGCGATGCGCTCCCGATCGCGCGCTATCGACGTAGGCCGCGAGTGCGCCGGGCAGGAAGGCGATCAGCGGCACGTAGGCCTCGATCGGCCATTGCGGGGCGAGCTTCTGGTCGAACGGGCTGAGCAGCGCATAGGCGCCGAAAATGACCCCGCCGACCCAGAGCAGCAGGCTGGCGGCTTCATCGCCAGCCCTGGCCCGGTGGAAGGCGCGAACCGCGCCCGCCGCCATGCCCAGGAAGAAGACCGGCGTGCACAGGGCGGCCTGGGCGGCGACATAGGCGAGCGCGCCGACCAGCTTGAACGACCAGGCCTGCTGGCCGAGCAGGTGATAGCTGATCGCCGGCGCGTGGGTCGCCAGGCTGTACAGCACCGAGGGCATGAGGCCGGCGACAGCCAGGGCGCCGGCCAGCCAGAATCCGGGTTCGCGCCACAGCCGGCGGCCGGGCCGGCTGACCAGCAGGAAGCCCAGCATGCCCAGACCCGCTCCGGCGAAACGATAGTGCACGAAGAGGCCGAGACCCGCGGCTGCGCCGGTCAGGATCCACCAGCCCGGATGGCCGCCGCGCAGGCCGCGGATGGCTCCGCCCAGCATCAGCGCCAGCAAGAGCTGCATGGCCGCCTCGGAATAGAAGATGACGCCGTTGGCGCCCAGCGCCGGAACCAGCATCGACAAAAGGCCGGCCCAGATGGCGCCGCGCCGGCCGGCGACGGGCGCGGCCATGAAATAGATGCCGAACGGCACGGCCTGGGCGATCAGCAGGCTCGGGACCCGCACCGCCAGCACGGACCAGCCGAACAGGGCCACGCAGGCGCGGGCGAACAGCGGCCATCCGGCGGGAATGTCGGGATAGGCGAGCGCCGGATGCAGGCCGGCGACGACGAAATGGGCCTCTTCCCAGACGACGCCGATATGGGCGGCCAGGGCGAGCTTCCACAGGCTCATGCCCACCCAGAGCACGGCCGCGGCGGCGGCCAGGCCCCGGTCGCTGCCGAACAGGATCTCCGGGCCGGCGGCGGCGCCCGCGCGCCCGCGTCTTGCGGCCCGCGGCACGACCCATGCCGCATCGGCCTCGCGTCCGACTGTCAAAGAGAATCCCCCGAAAGTCTTATCGACTTTTCTAGGGCGGAGTCTGCGCGCTCGGCCATGTCCTGGCCAGACGCGGTCGGTGGTTCGCGTCCAATCGCCGCGCGATTAGGCGGCGACGTCCAGGGAGTAGCCCGCCGAACGGACAGTGCGGATCGGGTCGGCGTTCAGATCGCGGTTCAGCGCCTTGCGCAGGCGGCCGATGTGCACGTCGACCGTGCGGGCCTCGACATAGACGTCGGAGCCCCAGACCGCGTCGAGCAGCTGTTCGCGGCTGAACACCCGCCCAGGGTGCTGCATCAGATAGTCGAGCAGGCGGAACTCGGTGGGGCCGAGGTGGATCTCCTTCTCGGCCCGGCGCACCCGATGGGCGGTGCGGTCGACCACGATGTCGCCGTGATGCAGCCGGTCCTCGGCCAGGCCCGGCCGGATGCGGCGCAGCACCGCGCGGATGCGGGCGGCGAGTTCGCTCATGGAGAAGGGCTTGACCACATAGTCGTCGGCGCCGGTGTCCAGGCCGCGGATGCGGTCGCTCTCCTCGCCGCGGGCGGTGAGCATGATGATCGGCAGGTTGCGGGTCTCCGGCCGCGCGCGCAGCCGGCGGCAGACCTCGACCCCGGAGACCTTGGGCAGCATCCAGTCGAGCACGAGCAGGTCCGGCATCTGCTCGTCGATGAGCACCAGCGCCTCTTCGCCATCGCCGGCGACGGTGACGGCGTAGCCCTCCTTGTCGAGATTGTACTGGAGCAGGGCGCTCAGCGCGTCCTCGTCCTCGACAACCAGCACCTGGGGAATCATTTCAGCCTTCTCTCGTCATGGATTGGACCCGGTCGGAGGTCAGGGGGCCTTCGAGCATTTCCGAACGACGCTGCAGGGCGTCCCACTTCGGCCGCTCGCCGGTCATCTCCTCGCCGGTGACTTCGAAATGGATGATCTCGGCGATGTTGGTGGCGTGGTCGCCGATCCGCTCGAGGTTCTTGGCGATGAACAGCAGGTGCGCCCCGGGCGTGATCGTGCGCGGGTCGCCCATCATATAGGTCAGCAGTTCGCGGAAGAGGCTGTTGTAGTGCTCGTCGACCTCTTCGTCGCGGGCCCAGACGCCGGCCGCCTTCTCGATCTCGCCGCCGGTATAGGCGTCCAGCACCTCCTTCAGGCGCGCGCCGACCAGCCGGCCGAGACGCTCGATGGAGCGGGTCAGCGGGGTCAGGGGCTCGCTCTCGCTGAGGATCAGCGAGCGCTTGGCGATGTTGCGGGCCAGATCGCCACAGCGTTCGAGGTTCATGGCGATCTTCAGGGCCGCCACCGTGCGGCGAAGTTCGCGGCCGACCGGCTGGCGGGTGGCGATCAGCTCGATGGCGCGCCGCTCGATATCGGCCTGCAGGGCGTCCAGCTTTGGATCGCGGGCCACCACCGCGTGGGCCAGGGCCACGTCACGCCTGGAGATGGCGTCCAGGCAGTCGGCGATCTGCGCCTCGGCCAGGCCGCCGAGTCGCGCGACCTCCGCGACCAGCGGCTCAACCAGGTCGCCGCTTACCGTCACCCACTGTTCAGTCATCGAAACCCGTTACAAAAAGCCGCAAAGCCGACTCACGGCAGCACCCAAAAGGACCCTGCCCGTCGATTGCTGTCGCTATGCGACGGTTTTATGACAGTTTTGTTACAGCCGCGGAAGATAGGCGGTGAAAGTCGTCCCCTGGCCCGCGACGCTCTCGATCGCCAGGCCGCCGCGATGGCGGTTGATGATATGCTTGACGATGGCGAGGCCAAGGCCGGTGCCCAGCCGCTCGCCGCTCTTCTGGCCCTCGACGCGGTAAAAGCGTTCGGAAAGCCTGGGCAGGTGCTCGCGCGCGATCCCCGCCCCGTGGTCGGCGCAGCGCAGCACCACGAAGCGTTCGCCGCCGACCTGATCGGGGCTGAGCAGGGAGAGCCGGGCCGCGCCCGCGCGCGTGGGCGCCAGCGCCGCCTCG
>DASYAQ010000305.1:0-1947 GCA_036501225.1 Caulobacteraceae bacterium
GATTCCGCCCAGCTGCTGCCCGGCGACTTCATCAAGCCGGACTGGTCGGACAAGCCGCCGGCGTCATGAGCTTCCTGCATCACACGCCCGGCGGCTATGGCGACGCGCGTCAACTGCGCATCTCCGCCTGGGCGATCCGCAACCCGACCCCGGTCGCGGTGCTGTTCATCGCGCTCGTGATCGCCGGGCTGATCGCCTACCTGATGCTGCCGGTGAAGAATTACCCGGACATCGAGTTTCCGGTGGTGATCGTCACCGTCACCCAGTCCGGCGCCGCGCCGCAGGAGCTGAAGACCCAGGTCACCCGCCAGGTCGAGAACACGCTGACCGGCATCACCGACGTGCAGTCGATGGCCTCGACGGTGACGCAGGGCTCGTCGGTGACCCGCATCCAGTTCAACATCGGCGCCAACATGCAGAAGGCGACGGACGATGTCCGCGCCCAGGTCGAATCGGTGCGGGCGCAGCTGCCGCGCGAGATCGACCCGCCGACCGTCACCCGCTTCGACTTCGACGACCAGCCGATCATCACCTACGCGGTGACCCCGGCGCCGGGCGTCACCATGTCCGACGCCGACCTCTCCTGGATCGTCGACAACGACATCAGCCGCACGCTGCAGGGCGTCGAAGGCGTCGGCTCGGTGGGGCGCGACGGCGGCGTCGACCGCGAGATCAACGTCATCATCGACCCGGCGCGCATGGCCGCGCAGGGCGTGACCGCGCCGCAGATCAATCAGGCCCTGACCAATGTCAGCGAGGACGCCGCCGGCGGCCGCGTGCAGGTCGGCGGGCGCGAGCAGACGCTGCGGGTGCTGGGCGCGGCGACCACCGTCGACCAGATCCGCAACCTGTCGCTGCCGGCGTCCGGCGGCCGCTTCGTGAAGCTCTCCGACGTGGCCGACGTCGGCGACGGCACCGCGGAGGTGCGCTCGGAGGCGAAATTCGACGGCCGCCCGGTCGTCGCCTTCGAGGTCACCAAGACCAAGGAAGCCAGCGACGTCACCACCGAGGACGGGGTCGATGCGGCTCTGAAGCAACTGGTCTACGGCGGGCCGCCGAGCTTCATGAACCCGAAGGGAACGCCGCCGACCCATCCGGAGATCCGCGTCACCAAGATATTCTCGGCGGTCGATTCCACCCGCGGCAGCTTCACGGCGACACGCGAGACCATGCTCGAAGGTATGGCGCTGGCCGCCTTCGTGGTCTGGCTCTTCCTGCGCGACTGGCGCGCGACGGCGGTGACTGCGGTGGCGATGCCGGTGTCGCTGATCCCGACCTTCGCTTTCATGGCGCTGGTCGGTTTCAGCCTCGACCTGGTCTCGCTGCTGGCGCTGACGCTGGTGATCGGCATCCTGGTCGACGACGCCATCGTCGAGATCGAGAACATCGAAAAACGCGTGCACGCCGGCATGCGCCCGTACGCGGCCGCCATGGAGGGCGCCGACCAGATCGGCCTGGCGGTGGTGGCGACCACCTCGGCCATCGTGGTGGTGTTCGCGCCAGTCTCCTTCATGCCCGGCATCCCGGGCCAGTTTTTCAAGGAGTTCGGCCTCACCGTCTCGGTGGCCGTGCTCTTTTCGCTGGTGGTGGCGCGGCTGCTGACGCCGCTTCTGGCCGCGTATTTCCTGAAGGCCAAGCCGGCGCGCCCGCGCGCGCCGCTGCCGCGCGTCTACGTCAGCTCGCTGAAGTGGGCGCTGGACCACCGTATCGCCGCCTTCGTGCTGGGCTTCATGATCTTCGTGCTCTCGGTGGTGCTAGCGGTGGGCGTGGTGCCGAAGGGCCTGCAGCCGGAAGGCAATCCCAACTTCTACGAGGCCGACGTCGACGCGCCGCCGGGGTCGACCATCGCCGACACCCGCCAGGCGGTCGCCCAGCTCTCCGAACTGCTGCGCGCCCAGCCGGAGACCGAGCACGTCTTCTCGACCATCGGCGGCGGCGGTGGCGGCG